>NZ_JBEXUP010000131.1:0-23548 GCF_040614375.1 Nonomuraea sp. NPDC005983 | reverse complement strand
AACGGATTCATCGGCCGCTACGTTTGCGAGGAACTCGCATCCCGTGGCCACGTTCCGCTCGTGTTCGATCACAGAGGGCGCGCAGAAAGCGACCTAGGCCATCCCGATCGTCGTGGTGGACGAGACGGCGCCGCACAACGGGCAGGCCCGCTTCTCCTCGAGGGGATGAGGATGGACTTCTGGCGCACGGTCCTCGTGCTGGTCCGGCGGTGGTACGTGGTGGTGCCCGTGTTCGTGCTCTCGATCGGTGTCGCGTTCGCGGTCTACCAGAGCGTCCCGCCGGTCTACCTGTCGAACGCGGTCATCGCGCTGACCACGCCCACCACGGGCGGCTCGCTGCCGTACCGCAAGGACCAGCCGAACCCCGAGATCAACCCGCTGCTCAACTCCGACAGGGGGCTCAGCCTGGCCGCCTCGCTGCTCATCGCCGCGCTGAACGCGCCGGACCTGGCCACCCAGCTCGGCGCCCCGCCGGGCGGCGCCGTCGTCCTGGACGTCAACAACGGCACCACCAACGTGGAGAACCTGGCCAACGGCCCGTTCGTCTACATCTCGGCCGAGGCGCCCTCGGCCGAACTGGCGCAGGGCATCGTCGCCAAGGTGAGCCGGCAGGCGCGCGCCGAGCTGCGCAAGCGGGAGCTGCAGGTGCGGGCCCCGATCGCCACCTACATCGTGATGACCGACGTGGTGCCCGCCACGGTCCCGGAGGCGCAGCAGGGCCGCAAGTCCCGTCCGGCGCTGATCGCGCTGGTGGTCGGCGCGATGTCTGCGCTCACCGCCGGGTTCGCCGCGGAGAGCTTCGCGGTGGCCAGGCGGGCCAGGCGCGAAGCAGCGGAACAGGCCCCGGTCGAGGACGTCCGTCCCGTGGAACGGGTGCACTGAGGGATGGCGACGACCGCTTCCCGGCGCCCGCTGCTGCCTCCCGGCGTCGTCGATCTCAGGGGCGAGCTGGTCGGTCAGCGCGCCGACGGCGCCACGGTGGCCGCCATCTACACGGCGGTGCTGCTACTCACCCCGGCCGCGCTGATCGTCAGGGGCCTGCCGCTGTCCATCACGCCGGCCGCGCTGATCGGCCTGGGCGCGCTCGTGCTGTGGATGTGCGCCCACCTGACCACCACGCTCGGCGCGGCCAAGGGCTGGAACGTCGCGCGCACCGCCCTGCTCCTGTTCCTGGTGTCGAACCTGGTCAGCTACGGCTACGCCAGCGCCGGATACCTGCCGAGGGACGAGCTGAACCTCGCCGACCACGCCATCGCCCTCGTGCTGGCCAACCTCGGCATCGGGCTGCTCGTCTGCGACGGGGTCCGCGGCTTCGCCCGGCTCGACCTGGTGCTCAAGGTGGCCGTCGTGGCGGGCGCGCTCATCTCGGTGATCGGCGCGATCCAGTTCCTGACCGGCTTCGACCTCACCCGGTACATGACCGCCCCCGGCCTGCGGCTCAGCTACGACGACGTCTACGTCCTGGAACGCGGCTCGGTGCGCCGGGTCGCGGCGACGACCGCGCACCCGATCGAGTTCGGCGTGGTCTGCGCGATGCTGCTGCCGCTGGGCGTCCACTACGCGCGCATGGCCGCGCTGCGGGGGCAGCCGCGGCTGCGCTGGTGGCTGTGCACCGGCCTGATCGCCGTCGGGCTGATGTTCTCCGTCTCCAGGTCGGCCGTGCTGAGCATGGTGGCGATCGGCGCGGTGCTGCTGGCCGGCTGGCCGCGACGGCTGCGCTGGCAGGCGCTCGGCGTGCTGCTCGGCTTCCTGGCCTTCATCCGGGTGTTCGTGCCAGGCCTGCTCGGGACGTTCTACGACCTGTTCGCCAACTTCTTCAACGACAACAGCGTGACGGGCAGGACCCACGACTACTCCACCGCGCTGCGGGAGATCCAGCAGCACCTCCTGCTCGGCCGCGGCACCGGCACCTGGTACGTGCCGAAGTACGAGGTCTTCGACAACCAGTACGTGCAGGTGACCATCGACACCGGCGTGATCGGGCTGGTGATCTTCCTGGGGATGATGGTGTGCGCGGTCTTCGTGGCGCTGGCCGCCCGCCGCCGCAGCTCCGACCCGCAGGTCAGGGACCTCGGCCTGACGCTGGCCGCCTGCATGGTCGCCCCGATCATCAGCTCGGCCACGTTCGACTTCCTGTCGTTCGCGACCGTCGCCGGGCTGATGTTCGTGCTGGTCGGCGCCGCCGGGTCGTTGCTGCGGTCGGTGCGGGCTAACCCGTGCACTGCAGCGGGCCCACGATCTTCGTGATCCGGTACGCCTGGTCGATCTCGACGATCTGGTTGTCCTTCCAGTCGGCCTTGCCGCAGTCGGCGTCGACGGGCAGGTAGTCCCAGGTCTTGTCGACCATCATGTTGTTGCGCGCGATCAGGCTGCCCGCGATCTCGCGGAGCTGGATGCTGTACGTCCCGCCGATCACCAGGTTGTTGGTGATCGTGATGTTGGCCGCCTTGGGGCTCTGCTTGGCGGGGAAGAAGATCGGCGCGGTCCTGTCGGCGACACCGCGCTGATCGATCGTGTTGTGGTCGAAGAACAGGTTGCGGCCGGCTCCGTAGCCCTGGATGCCGTCGGAGTGGTCGCCGGGGTTGGAGCACAGGTCGACGAAGGAGTCCATGACGACGATGTCGTCGCCGGAGTCGCGGAAGCCGTCGCCGTGGTTGCGGATGTACACGCGCGCCGCCGTGTAGTGCCCCTCACCGACCCCCGGCAGGCTGTTGCAGCCCTCGGCGGGCCCGACCGTGCTGTCCATGATCGTGTATGGCTGCTGGACGTTGTCCTTGTAGGCGAAGATGGTGCCGTCGATCACGCTGTTCTTGATCACCACGTCGCTGACCGGGATCACCAGGTCGCCGGGCACGTAGACGCCGTCGAGCGTGCTGCCCGGCACCGTCACCCGGTAGGCGTTGCCGTCGTTGAGCGGCATCTTCTGCAGCTTCAGTCCGGGGGGCGCGCCCGTGCAGGCGGGCGTCGGATGGTCGGGGCAGGTGCGGCCGTCGGGCGCGACCACCGGCCGCGGGCCGAACGCGGCCGGCTTGTCGGCGGGCTTCGGCGTCGGCTGCACCGTCGCGCCTGACGGTGGGGCGCTCACCTGGGTGCTCGCCGGCGCTCCCGGTGACGCCGTCACCGTGACCGTCACGGTCGCGGGGCCCGCCGACGGGCTCTCGCCGCCCGCGGGCGTGCACGCCGCCACCGCGACGAGCAGGGCCAGCCCTGTGATCAACTGCCGCATCTTGTGACCATTCCTTGTCCGAGTCCTTGGCCGAGTCCTTGTCCGGGGTCTTGTCCGGGCCTCATCGGGCGAGGGTGTCGAGCAGATCCGTCCAGGACCCCGCCGACAGGTCCCGGGTGCTGACGGCGGAGACGGGCAGCGGCCACTCGATCTTGAGCTGCGGGTCGTCGTAGCGGACGGCCAGATCCTCCGCCGGGTCGTGCTCCCTGTCGATGCGGTAGCAGACGTCCGTCTGCCCGGTCAGCGCCTGGAAGCCGTGCAGGAACCCGGGAGGCACGTAGAGGGCGACGAACGACTCGTCGTCCAGCACGACGGCGTGTCCCCGTCCGAAGGTGGGGGAGCCGGGTCGGATGTCCACGAGCACGTCGTGGATCGCGCCGCGAGCGCACCTGACCAGTTTGGCCTCTCCGCGCCCGGAGCGCCCGTGCATCCCTCTGATCGTGCCCTGCCGCGAGCGCGACTGGCTGTCCTGGACGAAGGCGGACGCGTCCAGCCCGTGCTCGGCGGCCACGGCGGCGTCGAACGTCCGGGTGAACATGCCTCGATCGTCACGATGCGGTGTCGGGACGAAGAGCAGTACCCCTTCCAGGGGTGCTCGCTCTACTCTCATGGTGGTTCTCCTTCCGAAGGGAGCACGGGTGGATCCGATCGCCAGCGTCGTCATCCCCGCGCACGAGGAGGAAGCGGGTATCGCGGCGGGCCTGGCCCAGCTGCTCAGCGGGGCGCGGCCGGGCGAGTTCGAGGTCGTCGTCGTCGCCAACGCCTGCACCGACCGCACGGCCGAGGTGGCGAGGGGCGCGGGCGTCCGGGTCCTGGAGACCCCCGAGCCGGGCAAGGCCAACGCGCTGCGCCTGGGCGACGCGGCCTGCCGTGCCTTTCCCCGGCTGTACCTCGACGCCGACGTGGAGCTGACCTGCGAGTCCGCGCGGGCGCTGGTGGCGGCCCTGGCCGAGCCCGGAGTGCTGGCCTGCGCGCCGACCCCCGGCTGGGACCTCGACGGCGCGGGCCCCGTCGCGAGGAGGCTGCACCGGGTCCACGACGCGCTGGTCGCCCCGAGCCGCGGGCTGGCGGGAGTGGGCTGCTACGCGCTGAGCGAGGAAGGGCACGCCAGGGTCTTCCCGCTGCCCGACGTGATCTCCGACGACGGCTGGGCGCACGCAAGCTTCGCGCCGGAGGAGCGCCGCTCGGTGGCCGGCGCGCGCACTCGCGTCCGTCCCGCGCGCTCGGTCGCCGCCCACCTGCGCCGCCGCGTACGGGTGCGGCTGGGCAACCGCCAGCTCGCCGAGCTGGGCCGCCCCGTGACCGCCCAGCCGCTGCGGCTGGGCATGCTGGCCGCCCTGGTACGGCAGCGCAGGGCGGGCCCGCTCGACGCCGCCTGCTTCCTGGCCGTGCTGCTGGTCGACCGGGTCGCCTCCCGGCTGCAGCGCAACCGGCAGGTGAGCTGGGGCCGCGACACCAGCAGCAGGCCGGCGGTCGGCGCATAGGTCAGGCGCCGGGCTTGGGCAGGACCTCGTAGGTCCTGATCGTGCCGAACGGCGGACCGAGCGGGTCGTTGCGCCGCGTCACGATCGTCCCCGTGTGTTCGAAGCGGCCGGTGCTCAGCAGGTACTCCTCCTCCGCCGGGTTGCCGTAGACCATCCGGACCCGGCGTGGGTTCCTGTCGACCGACACCAGCAGCCGGTCGATGACGTTGCTGAAGATCTGGCCGCGGAACGGGTTGTTGAAGAAGGCCACGGTCACGTCGTCGGGGATGTCGTACTCCAGCACGTCCGAGGCGACCAGCTCGATCTCGCCGCAGCGGCGCCGCACCCGCATGGCGACCACGTTCTGCCTGGCGATCTCGGTGAGCTGCTCCGACAGCTCCACCCCGATCACCCGCCTGAACGGGTAGGACGCGGCCTGCACGATGGCGCGGCCCATGCCGGAGCCGAAGTCGATGAACACGTCCTGGCTCGTCACCTCGCGCACGGGCAGCGCGCGCCGCAGCGCCCGCCAGTTCAGCGCCGCGTAGTAGACCCGGTCCTCGCCGGCCAGGCCGATGTCCTCCAGGTCCACCCGTTCCGCCGTGCGCACGCCGTACCTGCGCTCGTAGAGCAGGTTGGCCGCGTTGCGCCGCAGCCACTTGTAAGGGTTCATCCACGCTCCTTGAGTGCGGCCTCGTAGGCGGCGACCAGGGCCTTGCTGGAGTGCTCCCAGGACAGCGGCCCGCTCACCCGGGCGCGGCCGATCTCGCCCATTCTGCGGCGCTCGTCCGGGTCGTCCAGCAGGCGGGAGACCAGCTTGGCGAACGCCGACTCGTCGTTGGCGGGCGCGTACAGCGCGGCCTCGCCGGCCGACACCCGGCCCTCCCGCAGGTCGAACGAGACGACGGGGCGGCCCATGGCCATGTACTCCATGATCTTGTTCATCGTGGAGACGTCGTTGAGCGGGCTGAGCGGGTCGGGCGCCAGGCAGACGTCGGCGGTCGACAGGTACGGCAGCAGGCCGTCGTCGCCGAGGCGGCCGGTGAACGTCACCAGGTCCGACAGGCCCAGCTCCGCAGAGAGCGCGATCATCGCCTCGTAGGTGTCGCCGTCGCCGATGAACGCCGCGTGCCAGTCGGTGCGGCCCTGCTCGTCGCGGAGCCTGGCCAGGGCGCGCAGCGCGTAGTCGACGCCGTCCTGGGGGCCCATCACGCCGAGGTAGCAGAGCAGGTACGGCTTGCCGCGCTTGAGCCCGGGGTCGGCGGGCACCTCGCGGAAGCGGTCGAGCTGGGGCGCGCTGCGTACCACGAACACCTGCTCCGGCCGCTTGCCGCCGCGGGTCAGCGCGATCTCGCGGTAGCTCTCGTTGGTGGAGATGACCACGTCCGCCTTGCGGTAGGTGCGCCGCTCCAGCCATTTCACCGCGCGGTACAGCCAGTCCTCACCCCGGCCGAACCGCGACAGGTACAGCTCGGGGCCCAGGTCGTGCTGGTCGAAGACGAACCTGCCACGGGCCAGCCGGCCGCGGACCAGCAGGAAGAACAGGTCCGGCGGGTTGCACGCGTGAACCACGTCCACCGGGCCGACCCGCCTGGACAGGCGCCAGGTGCGCCAGAGGGCGGCGCTGTACTCGCGCAGGTAGCCGAGCGGCCCGCCGGTGGCGGCGCGCAGCGGGTAGCGGTGGACGGCGACGCCGTCGATCAGCGCGTACGGCTCGGTGTCGCGCTCGGCCCCCTGGGGGCAGATGACGTGCACCTCCCAGCCCGCGTCGCGCAGGACCGTGCTCTCCTGCCAGACCCGCCTGTCCATCGGCACCGAGAGGTTCTCGACCAGGATGAGTGCTCTTCTACTTGGCAAGGCCCACGATTCCCTGATGCGCCCGCCGCCGCTCGGCGTCGGGCAGGCGGACGAATCTTTTCCAAGAAAGAGATGGATGAGATTTGCGTTTCACATTTTCGGCGGCGGGGGCGTGGAATGCCTTTTCCGATAATTCCGGATATAACCTGGCGATTCCGTCTTCCGTCGAGACGGCGCGTGCCGCGCGGCACACGGGTCCGCTGATCGTCATGTGACCCCCGGCTGGTATGTCGGAAACGTCGATTGGAACGTTACGGCCGCTTCCCCAGGGCGCGGCGGAGCCAGGGACTCCGTCTCAGCGACTCCCGCGCCGCGCGGGCCCCCAACCGCAGCGGGTTCCTGGTGACCAGCCCCTGGCAGACCTCCACCTCGCCGGTCCTGGCCCTGCGCTTGTACTCGTCCTCGCCACGTCCCAGGTCGATGCGGGTGACGCCGAGCCGAGGGCTGGCCGCCACCAGCTCGCGCAGCAGGATCCAGCCGGGCGCGAGCCGCGCGTAGGCCGGGTCGTACACGGGGAACCACCAGTGCAGCACGCCGCCCGAGCGCAGCCCGAAATGGGCGGCGACCAGGCGCGAGCCCACCCGCAGGGTGGACAGCAGCCCGCCGAAGTCCGGCTCGCGCGTGCGCAGCAACCGCTGGACCAGCAGCCGCCGCCCCGGAGAGGCGAAGTAGTCGCGCGCGCCCGTCGCCGCGTACTGCGCCCGCTTCAGCGCGATCAGCTGCTCCAGGTCGGCCTGGTCGGCCGAGTCCGCCACGAACGTGACCGGGCCCTCCTCCCGCTCCGCCCGCGCCGCGCGGCGGCGCGCCTGCCCCATGTTCTCCTTGCCGCTGCGCGACGCGCGGCCGAGATAGCCGCTCAGCCCGCCCGAGGTGTCCAGGTACGGCGAGGGCCGCCGCGTGACCACCCACGGCCCGAACCCCGGGCAGGACTCCAGCAGGTGGTCGAACTCGAAGGCGCGCACGCCCGCGGTGAGCAGGTCCAGCGGGTCGAACGCGGTTCCCGGCGCCAGGATCGGCGCCTGGAAATCGGCGCCCGGCCAGCCCGCCGGGCGCAGCAGGCCGCCGTCGCGGTGACACGGCAGCAGCACGTCCAGGCCGTCCCCGACCGCGACCGTGACGGGGGTGCCGCACGCGTGGACCGCCTCGGCGAACGAGGGGTGGAAGTACGGGCTGTCGAGCTGCGGGTTCTTCGCGCGCAGCGTGTGCCAGGCGTCCAGCTCCGCCGTGCCCAGCTCGTCGAACGGCACCAGCCTCATCGTGGCCCCTCCAGCGTGGTGATCCGGCGGGACGGCAGCACCAGCGCGGCGAGCGCCGCCCGCGAGGTGCGCCGCCCTGACAGCGCGCGCACGGCCTCGCCCGACACGACGACCAGGTAGTAGGCGAGGGCCGACAGCGGCCCCCTGCGCATCCGGAACAGCCGCACCTTGTTGACGGTGAGCAGCGCGGCCAGCATCGGGTTGACCGCCGAGTCGCCGCCGATGTGCTCGATCACCGAGGCGGGCTCGTACCAGGTGACCCAGCCGCGGTCGGCCGCCCGCAGGCAGAACTCCGTCTCCTCGCTGTAGAGCAGGAACGACTCGTTCCACGGGCCGGTGCCGCGCAGCGCGGCCACGGAGATCAGCATGGCGGCGCCGGTGGCCCAGACCGCGACGCCCGCCCGCTCGTACGCGCGCGGGTGCGTGACCAGCTCGCCCAGCCTGCCGATCCGGCCCGCGCGCAGCCCGCCGATCAGCGCCTCCACGACGGCCCGCCAGATGGTGGGCATCCGGCGCAGCGAGGGCTGCAGGCTGCCGTCGGGGTTGAGCATGAGCGGCACGGCGATGCCGCGTCCGGGGGTGAGCGCCGCCGCGAGCGGGGCGATGGAGCCGGGCCGCAGGCGGCAGTCCGGGTTGAGGACGTAGACGGCGTCCAGCGCGTCCAGGTCGAGCGCCGCGACGCCGGCGTTGACCGCCGCGGCGTACCCCGCGTTGCGCCCGAGCTGGACGACCCGCGCCCCGCCCTTCTCCGCGATGGCCACCGAGTCGTCCGCGGAGGCGTTGTCTGCCACCACGACGTCTGCCACCACGACGTCTGCCACCACGACGTCTGCCACGTCGACGTCGGCCGGCTCCACCCCACGGGCGCCGTCCGCCAGCGAGTCGAGGCAGCCGCCCACCACGTCGGCGCTGTTGTAGGTGACGATCACCACCGCGACCCTCATCCGCGGAACCGCTTGTAGACGCGGGCGGCGAGCTTCATGATCCGGTCTCCTCCGTTCAGCACCTGCTCGATCCATCCGGCGTCGAGGTCGTGGACGAGGCTGTTGCGCGCCTGGAGCCAGGCGTCGGGGTCGGCGCGTCCGCTGTCGCTGGTGTAGGCCCTGGTGACCCCGGCATGCCTGAGCCTGCGCAGCACCCGCCTGTCGTAGGAGCCGAACGGGATCGCCACCCGCGAGACCGGCTGCCCCGTCAGGTCGGCGATGACGCGGTGCGCGTCGGCCAGCTCCTGGACGGCCGCGCGCTCGTCGATCCGTCGCCAGTCGCGGTGCGCCCAGCCGTGCGAGCCGACCGGCATGCCCGCCTTGGCCAGCTCCCTGACCCCGTCGCGGGTGAGCCTGCCCGGCTTGCCGAGCAGGCCGGCCAGCACGAAGAACTCCGCGGTCAGCCCGCGTTCGAGCAGCCTGGGCAGGGCGATCTCGACGTCGGAGGCGTTGCCGTCGTCGAAGGTGATCCGGATGCCCGGCCGGCCGGCGACGGCGTCCAGCACCTGCTCGAACTGGGCGACGCTGACCCAGGTGGCGTCCTCGCCGGGATCGAGCTGGCGGGTTGTCTCTCCGATGCCGTGAACGGTCAGGTTGACGATCGAAGCTCCCATAACCCCCACTTCCAGTCGAGCTCTTGTGTATCGGCCCGCCCTCTGGACCGTTACAGGTTGAGCACCTCCGCCATCAGGCGTTGCAGGTGCAGGCCCCGCCGGACGTCGATGGGGTGCGAGACGCCGGTACGGACGGCGGCGGCGAACTCGGCGCGGAGGTTGGCCCTGGTCTGGGCGGAGTCGCCGGTGAGGTCGCGGAAGTCCAGCCTGAGCTCGCCGTGCGGCCCGTACAGCTCGTAGACGGTGTGCCGGCCGATGCCGGGGATCTTGCCGCTGAGCGCGAGCTGGCTGACCGCCCCGCCCTGGTGCAGGCAGGTGAGGGCGAGGTAGTTCTCGGGGTCTCCCGCCGCCCTGATCTCCTCGATCGGGCCGAGGGCGGTGTCCAGGATGTCCAGGCCGTGCGGGCCGGTGTTGTAGAGGATGCCGCCACGGTCGCGCCACGGGCTGTGCTGGAACGTCCCGTCCAGGAACTCGCCGGTGAGCTGGCAGGCGCGGGCGCCGGTCACGACCAGCTTGTCCGCCTGCGCCAGGAACTCCCGCACCGCCGGACGGAACCGGTTGGTCAGGACGAGCTGCGTCACCACGCCCGCCTCCTCGACGGCCGCGGCGAGCGCGGCGGCGTCGTCGACCGTGAGCGCGACGGGCTTGTCCAGCAGGAGCGCCAGGCCCGCGCGGGCGGCCGTCACGGCCAGGCGGGCCTGCACATCCGGGGGGACGGCGAAGGCCACGGCCTCGCACGAGCCGAGCAGTTCGGCGTAGTCGCCGCAGGCCGGGACGCCGAACTCGGCGGCCAGGGCGGCGGCTGCCTGGGGGCGTCTCGACCAGACCCCCGCGAGGGTGGTCTCAGGCCCGGCGGCCAGGACGGGCGCGTGGAACGCTCTGGCCCACGGTCCGGCGCCGACGAGCCCCACGGCCACCGGATTGCGCGACAGGTCTGAGCTGGGCACGCACTCTCCCCCGATCGTCGACTGTGCGGCGAATTGCCGTCATATACGGCGAAAAATCATGCCTTTACGGCAATTAGGGACTTCACCAGTCCGGCGACCCTTTCCGCCCTGAGCTGGGAGGAGGGAAACAGCAGGGACATTTCGGCTCTGCCGATGAGCTCGACCTCCAGCGCGTCCCGCAGCGCCGCTTCCTGGTTCGCGGACTTGGTGTGCACGAGCGGCCAGGTCCTGCTGATCCGCGCCCGCATGCTCACGGGCAGGAACTGGTAGAAGGGGAACAGCACGTGCGGCTCGATCGGGAAGTAGCGGTACGGGGTCTGCACCCAGTGGCGCTCCGCCAGCGCGTGCACGGAGTCGGCGAAGGCGCGTCGCCGCAGGTAGCCGCCCACGTGCTCGATGACGGCGTTGGAGAAGACCAGGTCGTACCGGCCGGCCAGGACGTGCTTGGGCAGCTCGCAGGCGTCGCCCACCTCGGTGCGCAGCCAGCCCGGAAGGTCCTCGTCGTCGTGTTCGAGGTTGATGACATGGACACTGGCCGGCCGTACCGGCGCGCGCAGCCAGGCGGTGGCTCTGCCACCCAGGTCGATGACGTCCATGCGGGGCAGATCGGGAAAGCTGCTCACGACCCACTGCCAGCGGCGGGCCCGTGCTTTCGCCGCAAGGGAATCGGGCCCGTCGACAAATTTCTGGCGTAATGGGGATCCCTGTTTCACCGGCTCATCTTCGCCGAAGGGATCCCCAATTTCAATGCATCATTTTGTTTATAAGGATTTAACTGTTCAGCCGATGCGCCAGGTGTCTCCACCCATCAGGAGGTCGGCGAGGTCGCCGGCGCCCTTCTGCGCCACCGCCTGGTCGAGCTGCTCGGCCATGAGCACGTCGTAGGCCGGGCGGCTGATCTGACGGAAGACGCCGATCGGCACGTGCTCGAAGGCCGGCTCGTCCAGCCTGGACAGCGCGAACGCCACCGACGGGTCGGGGTTGTGCGCGTCGTGCACCAGGACCCGGCTCTCGTCGACCTCGGCGCGGGGCACCACTTCGAGCCCGCCGTTCGCGCCCCGCACGACCGCCTTCGACGCGCTCACGATCGGCTGGCCGTGCTCCAGCCTGAGCGTGATGTCGTCGCGGACCTCGGGGTCCTTGAGCTGCTCGAAGGCGTTGTCGTTGAAGATGTTGCAGTTCTGGTAGATCTCCACCAGCGAGGTGCCGCGGTGCGCGGTGGCCTCGCGCAGCACCGACTGCAGGTGCTTGCGGTCGGAGTCGATGGTGCGCGCCACGAACGACGCCTCGGCGCCGATCGCCAGCGAGATCGGGTTGAACGGCTTGTCGAGCGAGCCCATCGGGGTGGACTTGGTGATCTTGCCGACCTCGGAGGTGGGGGAGTACTGCCCCTTGGTCAGGCCGTAGATCCTGTTGTTGAACAGCAGGATGTTCAGGTTCACGTTGCGGCGCAGCGCGTGGATCAGGTGGTTGCCGCCGATCGACAGCGCGTCGCCGTCACCCGTGATCACCCACACCGACAGGTCGGGACGCGACGCGGCCAGGCCGGTCGCGATCGCCGGCGCCCGGCCGTGGATCGAGTGGAACCCGTAGGTGTTCAGGTAGTAGGGGAAGCGGGAGGAGCAGCCGATGCCGGAGACGAACACGATGTTCTCGCGCTTGAGCCCCAGCTCGGGCAGGAAGCTCTGCACCGCGGCCAGGATCGCGTAGTCGCCGCACCCGGGGCACCAGCGGACCTCCTGGTCGGACTTGAAGTCCTTCAGGGTCTGCTTGACGTCGGTCTTGGGGACGAGCGAGAGGCCCTTCCCGTTCACGAGCTCAGTCACTGTCGATCACGTCCTGGATGACTCCGGCCAGCTCCTCCGCCTTGAAGGGAAGGCCGCGCACGCGGTTGTAGCTGATGATGTCGACGAGGTAGCGGCCACGCAGCAGCAGCGCGAGCTGGCCCAGGTTGATCTCGGGCAGCAGCACCTTGCGGTAGCGGCGCAGTACGTCGCCGGTGTTGGCGGGCAGCGGGTTCAGGTGCCGCAGGTGCGCCTGCGCCACCTTGCCGCCGCTCTTCCTGACGCGGCGGGCCGCCGCCGCGATCGGGCCGTAGGTGGAACCCCAGCCGATGACGAGCACGTCGGCGTCGCCGTCGGGGTCGTCGACCTCCAGGTCGGGGACGTCGATGCCGGCGATCTTGGCGGCCCGCACCCTGACCATGAGGTCGTGATTGTTGGGGTCGTAGGAGATGTTGCCCGTGCCGTCGGCCTTCTCGATGCCGCCGATGCGGTGCTCGAGGCCCGCCGTGCCGGGGATGGCCCACGGGCGGGCGAGCGTGCCGGGGTCGCGCTTGTAGGGGAGGAACTCGCCGTCGTCACCGTTCGGTGCCGTGGTGAACTCCTGGGAGATGTCAGGCAGCTCGGAGATCTCCGGCAGGCGCCAGGGCTCGGAGCCGTTGGCCAGGTAGCCGTCGGACAGCAGCATGACCGGGGTGCGGTACTTGACCGCGATGCGCGCCGCCTCGATCGCCGCGTCGAAGCAGTCGCTCGGCGACATCGGCGCCACGATCGGCACCGGCGACTCGCCGTTGCGGCCGAACATGGCCATCAGCAGGTCGGTCTGCTCCGTCTTGGTCGGCATGCCGGTGCTGGGGCCGGCGCGCTGCACGTCCACGATGATCAGCGGCAGTTCGGTGGTGACCGCGAGGCCGACCGTCTCCGCCTTCAGCGCCACGCCCGGCCCCGACGTCGTGGTGACGCCGAGCGCCCCGCCGAACGCCGCGCCCAGCGCCGCGCCGACGCCCGCGATCTCGTCCTCCGCCTGGAAGGTGCGGATGCCGAAGTGCTTGTGCTTGGACAGCTCGTGCAGGATGTCGCTGGCCGGGGTGATCGGGTACGACCCCAGGAACAGCGGCAGCTTCGCCTGCACGGACGCCGCGATCAGGCCGTAGGCCAGCGCCTGGTTCCCGGAGATGTTGCGGTAGAGGCCGGGAGGCAGCGGCGCGGGCTTCACCTCGTAGGAGACCGAGAAGGACTCGGTGGTCTCGCCGTAGTTCCAGCCCGCCTGGAAGGCCGCGATGTTGGCCTTGGCGATCTCGGGCTTCTTGGCGAACTTCTGCTCAAGGAAGGAGATCGTGTGCTCGGTCGGCCGATGGTAGAGCCACGACAGCAGGCCGAGCGCGAACATGTTCTTGGAGCGCTCGGCGTCCTTCTTGGACAGGTCGAAGCCCTCCAGCGCCGTCACCGTGAGCGAGGTCAGCGGCACCGCGTGGACGCGCCACTCGCGCAGCGAGTCGTCCTCCAGCGGGTTGACCTCGTAGCCCACCTTCTGCAGGTTGCGCTTGGTGAACTCATCGGTGTTGGCGATGATGTCGGCGCCACGCGGCAGATCGCCGAGGTTGGCCTTGAGCGCCGCGGGGTTCATGGCGACCAGCACGTTCGGCGCGTCGCCCGGCGTGAGAATGTCGTGGTCGGCGAAGTGCAGCTGGAAGCTCGAGACGCCCGGCAGGGTGCCTGCGGGAGCCCTGATCTCGGCGGGGAAGTTGGGCAGCGTCGACAGGTCGTTGCCGAACTCCGCGGTGCCCGCGGTGAAGCGGTCGCCGGTCAGCTGCATGCCGTCGCCGGAGTCGCCGGCGAACCTGATGATCACACGATCGAGTTGCTGAACCTGTTTGGTCACAGCTCAGTCCTCCTCGACGCGCAGATGCGCGGTCGCTTCTGGCGCGTTCTCTTTTTCCATGCTAGATCCTCGGAAGGTCACGCGTTTGCCAGCTATGCAAAGCGGGTAACGCGGGTGCAGTTCAGGGCAAGACGGGAGAACGACGACACAGCCCTGACGCGAGCCTGCAGAGGTCGACGTGCAAGCGCGCGAAGAGGACGGTTCGGGTCACGAGCGCCAACTATACGTCCCTCCAAGACGGGTGCCGCGTCAGGGAGGTCCCCCCGGCGCGCGGTGTCATCACCCGTAAAGCAGCCCGGGCTGCGGGCCGGTTTCGCCGTATATTTCGGGAACGGTGACGAAGGTGTAGCCCTTCGCGCGAAGCCGTTTGATGACCTCCGGGACCGCGTCGACAGCCGCGCGGCGGACGTCGTGCATGAGGATGACCGCCCCCGGATGAGCCCCCTCGACCGCCCTGTCCGCGATCTCCTTCGCGCTGCGCGCCTGCTGGTCTCCGGTGTCGACGTCCCAGGTCACGAGGGCCAGACCCAGCTGCTTGGCGATGTCCGTCAGGCCGCTGCCGATCGCGCCGTACGGCGGGCGGAGGAGCGTCGGAGCCTGGCCGGCGGAGGCCCTGACCGTGTCCTGAGTACGGCGCAGCGAGTCGGTGATTTTGCTGGTCGCGGCCTTGGACAGGTCCCGGTGGTTCCAGCTGTGGTTGCCCACGAGATGGCCCTCGGCGGTCATCCTGCGCAGCAGGTCCGGCTGGGCGGCCGCACCGCTTCCGACCACGAAGAACGTCGCCCGGGCGGAGCCCGCGCGCAGCGCGTCGAGCAGCCTGCCGGTGTTGGGGCCGGGGCCGTCGTCGAAGGTCAGCGCGACGCACTTGGCCCTGTCGCAGTCGACCGCGCCGGGGGCGCCCTTGGGGGCTTCGGGGGTGGGGAGAGGCGTCTCTTTCGTGCGTCCTTTGGATACCCGCGGCGACCCTTCCGGTGCCGCCGACCCTTCCTCGGGGGCCTGGGGGGTTCCTTCTCCCGGTGGCTGCGGCGCTGCTTTGGATATCCCGGAAGTTCCATTGGAGATCGGGTTTTCTCCTGAAGACCCGGCCGGCGGGCTCTGGGACTCGGCCGGCGGCCCGTTCTCCGGGTCGAGCTGCGCCGGGCTCTCGGGGATGGCCGGGGGCGCGGCCGCGGCCGCCGCGCGGACGGCCTGCTGCGCGCGCCGTCCCGACTCCGACAGGAGCGGCCCCGCCTGCTGGCTGGGGACGGCGACCGCGAGGCGGCCGAGCGAGCACGCCCCGATCTGGCAGTCGTCGAACTCCACCACCAGATCGCCCGAGCGGTTGAAGCCCAGCGCGTCGAACTCGTCCCGGCTGGCCGTCACCTCGTTCCTGTCGACCTGGGGGCCGCGCTCGCGCAGCTGCTCCCGGACCAGCCCGGCGAGGTCGCGCAGCGCGTCCTGCCCCTTGAGCAGGCCCGCCGAGCCGAACGCCGTGCCGGTCTGCCCGTCGTACCAGAACGTGCGGATGGAGTTGCCCCAGCCGGCCTTGTGGAACTCGCTGGTACGCATCCGCACGCCGGCGATCCCGCCGGAGGCGGCGGCGAGCTGCCAGTCCACGTTCAGCTCCGGGCGAGGCGCCACTTCGCCGGCGCCGGTGGTGCCGCGGAAGCCGCGGAGCTGCCGCTCGGCCTCGGCGTGCAGCGCCGCGCTGAGCTGGGGGGCGGCCGCCAGCTCCGGATAGCTGATGTGCGCGTAGCGGGGGGCGGAGTCGCCCTCGGTCAGCGTCCTGACCGTCAGGCCGGGCACGGACGCGGGATCGACGAAGTAGAGCAACGTCGGATCTCCGGGGACCGTGAGGTCCCGCTTGGGGGAGGCGGCGCCCAGGCTGCAACCCGCGACTGAGACGGCCAGCAGCACGATTCCTCCAAAGAATCGGCTTTTGTGCATAAAAGCCAGGTTAAGTCGGTGATCTAGTCTTTTGCCCCGATTTGGGGTTATGGGGTCCGAGCTTTGACTGGGTTACGATCGCGGTATGGACGGCTACTTCGGGTCCTATCTGCTGGTCGCCGCGCTGCTGGCGATCGGGGTCGCCATCGTGGCGGGAGCCCTCCTGGCCAACCGCCTCCTCCGTCCCACCAGGCCCACGCCCGACAAGCTGACCACCTACGAGTGCGGCGTCGATCCCGTCGGCGAGGGCTGGGCCCAGTCGCAGGTCCGCTACTACGTGTTCACGTACCTGTACGTGGTCTTCGCCGTCGACGCCGTCTTCCTCTTTCCCTGGGCGACGATCTTCTCCGCCCCCGGCTTCGGCCTGACCACCCTCGTGGAGATGTTCGTGTTCCTCGGCTTCATCGCCCTCGGCATCCTGTACGCCTGGCGCAAACGCGTCCTGACCTGGACCTAGGCGGGGCGTGCCCGAACCTCCTGGCCGGCGCTCGTGCCCTTGCGAGAGCATCTCGGCCTGGGCCCGTTCTTCGCCGCCATCGCGACAGAGCTCGGCGAGGCCGGACGAGCGCACTCCTATGCCTGGCCTTGCCTGACCAACGCCGGAGAATGTCCTCTTTGCCTGGTTCGTGACGCAGGTGAGAAGGAGTGATCCTTCTGCTCGTCCGGTGATCCATAGATGAGCCGTCTTCTTTGCCTTGCCTGCGATCCGCGCAAGAATGAGAGACATGGCAGCGACGGATCTCCCGATGCCCACCGTGGGGCCGGTCTCCAGGTTGGCGCCCAAGCCGATGCGCTTCGTGCTGAACTGGGGCCGGAAGTACTCGCTGTGGGTGTTCAACTTCGGGCTGGCCTGCTGCGCCATCGAGTTCATCGCGACCTCGATGAGCCGCCACGACTTCATCAGGTTCGGCGTGATCCCCTTCGCCAACGGCCCCCGCCAGGCCGACCTGATGATCGTTTCGGGCACCGTCACCGACAAGATGGCCCCGGCCGTCAAGCGGCTCTACGAGCAGATGCCCGACCCCAAGTACGTGATCTCGTTCGGCGCCTGCTCCAACTCCGGCGGCCCGTACTGGGACTCCTACTGCGTGACCAACGGCGTCGACCAGATCATCCCGGTCGACATCTACGTCCCCGGCTGCCCGCCCAGGCCCGAGGCCCTGCTGTACGGGATCATGAAGCTGCAGGAGAAGATCGGCGACGAGCGGCTCAGCGACCGTTACATCTGGTCGCGCTCCCACGGGGAGGAGTCGTGACCGACCCCCAGCCCGAGCCGGGGCCCGAACCCCTGGTTGCGCGGTTCGGTGAGCGCGTGCGGATCTCCGAGTCCTTCGGCGAGACCACCGCGGACGTCGCCGCAGCCGACTGGATCGAGGTCCTGACGTTCGTCCGCGACTGCGGCTACGTCTTCTTCGACTGGCTGACCGGCGTCGACGACCAGCCCGAGGGGTTCCACGTCGTCGCCCACGTCTACGACCCGGAGTCCCGCCGGCAGCTGCTGGTGCGCACCCACGTGCCCCTCGCCGACCCGCGCCTGCCGTCCGCCGTGGACGTCTACCGCGGCGCGAACTGGCACGAACGCGAGACCTACGAGATGTTCGGCGTGACCTTCGACGGCCACCCGTACCTGGTGCCGCTGCTGCTGCCCGACGGCTTCGAGGGCCACCCGCTGCGCAAGGACTTCATCCTGGCTGCCCGCGTCGCCAAGCCGTGGCCGGGGGCCAAGGAGCCCGGCGAGTCCGGGCACGGCGCGCCGAGCCGCCGCCGCACGCTTCCGCCCGGAGTGCCGGCCGACTGGGGGTCACCGGATGCTTGACGTGGTGCTGAGCTTCGCCGTCATCCTCGTCGTGTTCCTGCTGCTGCCGCTGGTCATCGGTCAGACCGAGCACAAGGTCATGGCCCACATGCAGTCGCGGCTCGGCCCCATGTACGCCGGACGCTTCCACGGCTGGGCGCAGCTCATCGCCGACGGCGTGAAGTTCGCCCAGAAGGAGGACGTCATCCCGGCCGCCGCCGACCGGCGCATCTTCATGATCGCCCCCGGCGTGGCGCTGGTGCCGTACCTGGTCGTGCTGATCGTCATTCCCTTCGACCGCGACCGCGTCGCCGTGGACCTCGACCTCGGCCTGTTCTTCGTACTCGCCGTGCTGGGCATCGGCGTGCTCGGGGCGATCATGGCCGGGTGGGCGTCCGCCAACAAGTACTCGGTGCTGGGCGGCATGCGCGCCGCCGCGCAGCTCATGTCGTACGAGCTGCCGCTGGTGCTGGCCGCCTCCTCGGTCGCGATGGCCGCGGGCACGCTGTCGCTCCCCGCCATCGTCGAGTCGTGGCAGTGGTGGTGGCTGCCCTGGCAGGCGATCGGCGGGGTGGTCTTCTTCACGGCAGGGCTGGCCGAGCTGCGCCGCCCGCCGTTCGACATGCCGGTCGCCGAGTCCGAGATCATCATGGGCCCGATGACCGAGTACACCGGCATGCGTTTCGCGCTGTTCATGCTGTCGGAGTACGTCGGCATCGTCGTCCTGTCGTTCCTGACGACCGTGCTCTTCCTCGGCGGCTGGCACGGGCCGCTGCTGCCCGGCTGGCTGTGGACCTTGGCCAAGGTCTTCCTGCTGGCGTTCGTGGTGATCTGGCTGCGGGTCAGCTTCCCCCGCCTCCGCGAAGACCAGCTGCAGAAACTCGCCTGGGTCGGCCTCGTCCCCCTGGCCCTGCTGCAACTCGCCCTCACGGGCGTCGTCAAAGTCCTCATCTAGAGGAGTCCAGGGCGATCAGGCGCTGCGCGGCGGCTCTGGCGGCCGTCCGTGCGCACCTCGGCGGCGACGACCTGGGCACGTGCCGCAACGTCGGGCTGGAGGGCGTGACTGAGAGCCGTGGCCAGCGAGTCGGCGGGCGGGTGCGCCGCTCCGATCCCGAGAAGCCGGACTCGTTGCGCCCAGTAGTGCTGGTCGTAGTGCTGGGGAATGACGACCTGGGGTGCTCCGGCTCGCCCGGCCGCTGTCGTGGTGCCTGCCCCGCCGTGGTGGACGACGGCGGCGACCCGCTCGAAGAGCGCCTGCTGGTTGACCTCCCCGATGGACAGGCAGTCGGGTTCGTCGTCCACCAGCGACAGGTCGGTCCAGCCACGGGAGACGATCGCACGGCGTCCGAGCGCCCGTGCCGATTCGATCATCACCTGGGCGAGGCCCTGTGGAGCACGGATGCTGCCGAAGCCGAAATAGACGGGCGGCTCGCCGTCCTCGAGGAAGTCCACCAGCTCGGGAGGCAACGGACGCCGATCCGGCAGGATCCAGGCGCCCGTCTGCACGACGTCTGCGTCCGCAGGGTCAGGCCAGGGCCCCAATGCCGGGTCGGCGGCCAGCCAGGGCCGGTCGGTGAAGATGTGGCCTCGCACGTCAGCGACCGGGGCCAAGCCGACCGACGCCCGGTGGGAGTTGAGCGCGGCACTCCAGGTGGCGTTCCAGCGCCGTGCGTCCTCGGCCCAGAGCGTGCGGTTGTCGGCCGTCGGTGACGGTTCCCACGTCGGCAGTGGGGGCGGTGCGTGGTACGGGGACGGCAGGGTCATCGGGCAGTAGCTCGTGTAGACGTAGCGGATCCCCAGCTGCTCGGCTATCGAGCGAGCGGCGATCTGCAGGGCACCACCTCCCACGATGACGTCGCAGCCTTGGGCTGCCGCCGGGATCGTGGCGAACTGGGTGGTGACCGTGGCGTCCGCCAGTTGACGCAGTTGCTCCGGCGTGGGCCGGGCTCGCGTGGCTGACGCGGTCTGGTGCAACTCGGGTCCGATGGGCACGAAGGGGATCCCGAGCTCTTCGATCCACTCACGGAAGTCGGGGGGCACGCACACGCGGACGTCCTGACCGAGAGCCCTCAACTCCGACGCCAGCGCCACCATCGGCTGAACCTCGCCACGCGTCCCGATCGTGGACAGCAGTACACGCATGAGAACTCCTCCTGTGATGGGCTTCGCCTACGGTCGAGCGACCGCGTCGGGGAAGAGAGCCGCGTGGGCATCGGGCGCCGTCTGCCTGGGCCGGTTCGGCTCACGACCTCGTATTTTGCGCCAGCACCGGGGCGTTGCGGCAAGCCCCCCTCTCGGCTGTACGTTGAAAGTGGGGACGTACCTGTGAGCGCCCAGGGCCTGACCCGCGCCCTCCACACCCACCCCGGTACGCCCGCTGCGCCCTCCATCTCTACGCAACCCGTCCGAGCAGTCGCCCTTACCCTTTGGCGCCCCTACCCGCGCGGCCGTTCGGGCGGTTGCCTTGCGGGTTGCCCCTCCGGGTGGTCGCCTCGACCGAGCCTGTTCGGGCGGTCGGTCTACGTGCGGTTGTTCCCGAGGCCGCCCTCTGCCGTCACGCGTGTTTCGGGCCATCGGGCCGCAGGCGGTCCCAGCCCGTCCGAGTGGGTGTCCTCCGTGTGGCGCGCCTAAGGACCATTGGTGTGTCTGCCCTGAAACTCCAAGCCGTCCTCGTCCGTCTGTAGTTTGGGGGCTGGGGACATTGGAGTGATTCTCATGGATGCTCAACTGGTTCCACACGGCGGCGCGATCGTCGGCGCCGCCTGTCCGGAGACGGCGCTGTCGTGGGACGGCCACTCCCTCTCGGCCACGGACGCCACAACCGGCGACTCCTTACGCCTGACCCCCGCCGCCCTCTACCACTACCGATACGACGAGCCGATCACCACGTCCGAGGGTGCGCAGCAGCAGTCGGTCACCGGCCTGGCCGCGCTGGACGCCGACGGCCTGGTCCTCCTGGACCTCCCGGGCAGCTGGCATGCTCCCGACGTTCACGCGTTCACCGTCAACGCGGGAATCCCCGTCGTGGACGGCCGAGCCCACGGACCGCACCGGGCGCGTGCCACCCTCGCCGCCAGAGCCCCCGGTTGGCGCCGCCTGCGCGGCCTCCGCCGCCCCTTCCTGGCCAGGTGGCGCATGCACGTGTCCATCGGCGTCGGCGTAGCCGGACTCGCCCTGATGGTGTACCTCGCGTCAACCGGCATGTGGTTCGCATGGCGCGGCCTGTCCTCAGTCGGCCGCATCCTGCTGGACATCCTCGAAGCGAAGTGGCTCTTCGTCGCCTTCAGCCCGGCGCTCCTGGTACTCCGCCCCATCTCGGCCCGCCTCCAGAGACGCCGGATCGCCCGCGGAGAAGTCGTCAGCACGCCGGGCGGTCTCACCCTGACGACCAAGGAAGACACCCACCGAGGCCCCAGACTCCAGGTCCGCCGTGGCCAAACCCTGGTCACGAACCTCCCCCTGCGCGGGACCCCAGGCCGAGCCTGCGGCCTCCTGCTCTACAGCCACGAGGACCGCACCGGCCTGTTCATCATGGACGCCGACGGCTCTCCTCTCCACCACCTCCCCGGCCCTTGGCCGTCAGAGCAGCTCAACCGCTTCGCCCAGCACATCGGCCTGTCACTCGCGGTGCACCGGCTTCCACGCGAGGAGTACCTCAACCTCATCAAAACCTGCCCAGAAGCCACCCCCTGACGACTCCACAGGGCTCTGGCTCCGCCAACCCCCGAGCAGGGAATGTGCCGGATGCCGCTGCTCCTGCGGCCCTGGAAGGCTCCCCCCTCATGACCGTTAGTGGCATTGACAGGTGCTCACCTCCATCATCTCTGTCAGTGGATGATGGCGAGCATGGCGTCCGAGGCCGAGGGGCGGTCTTCGGGGCGTTTGTTGAGGCAGGACCCCACGATTCCGCGGAGGGCCGGCGGTAAAGGGGATAAGTCCGGATGAAAGGTAAGCACCCGGTTGAAGACGGCCGGCACGGTGTCCTCGCCGAACGGTGGACGTCCCGTAGCCGCGAACATGATCGTCACGGCCCAGCTGAACACGTCGGACGCCGGCCCCACCGGCGCCCCCGACAGCTGCTCGGGTGACATGTAGGGCGGCGTGCCCACCATCTTGCCGGAGGTCACCGTCATCTGGTCGAGCGCACGCGCGATGCCGAAGTCGATGACGCGCGGGCCGTCGTTGCCGATCAGGACGTTGCTCGGCTTGAAGTCGCGGTGGACGATGCCCGCCTTGTGGATGGCCGCCAACGCTCCGGCTGTGGACAACGCCAGCCGCGTCAGGCTGTCCTGGTCGCGCGGGCCCTGCTTGCGGACCAACTGCTCCAGCGAGGGCCCCTCGACGTACTCGCTGACGATGTAGGCGTGCCGGCCCGTGATGTTGACGTCGAGCACCCGGGCTGTGGAAAACGTCGCCACCCGGCGGGCCGCGTCCACCTCTCTGGCGAACCTGGCCCGCGCCGTCTCGTCCACCAGATCGTGCAGGACCTTCACCGCCACCCGCACGCCGTTGGGCGCCATCGCCAGGTAGACCGCGCCCTGCCCGCCCCGCCCGAGCGGCTGGAGGACCCGGTAGTGACCGATCCATTCGGGCTCGCCCGGCCTCCGCTCATGACCGGTTCGCGGCTCGCCGGGCCGCTGGTCGTGCACCGTCACAGGCGGGCCGGGCCGCCGCCCGCGCCCGGTCCATTCAGGCGCGACCTGCCGCGGATGGTATGTGGGGGACGTGGCGCGCTGGTGCAGGTCAGCCGGATGCTGCACCTTGAGCCGGGCCCTGGCCATGGCCGGGACGAGGATGCCCGAGTGGATCACACCGCCGACCCAGCTGATCACCAGCCCCAGTGTGACGATCGTCGACAGCGGGTCGGGGATGTCTGCGAACTGGTCGTACGACAGTGCCGCGATCACGAACGAACCGATGCAGAGCAGGTAGAAGGCCGCAGCCATGCCCTGCCAGACACTGCGCAGCCACAGGCAGGCGAACCCGATCGTGAACGGGGTCGCCAGGCCGCAACTGAGTAGCGGGAGGACCGCCCACCCAACGGCTGCAGTCCACACCGCGCCACTGGGACGGCCCGGATGGCTGTACGACATGGCGGAGAGACTATCGCCCAGTTCTCGCACATATCGGGCGCAGCGCAAACCTGTGGATAACTGCCCCTCAGGCTGTGGACAGCTGTGGAAAACCTGGGGACAAGTCCCAGGATCATTTGCCTATACGCCCAAGTGCGCCATGATGTTGAAGTATGGGGAGGATCCCAGGAGTGGGGCTGGCGAAAGGGTTGTCTATCACCCTTCGCCACATGCTGCGCAAATCGGTGACGCAGCAGTATCCCGAGGTCAAACCTCCCCTCCCGCCCCGCAGTCGCGGCGTTATCGCACTGGTTGAGGAGAACTGCACCTCCTGCATGCTGTGTGCACGAGAGTGCCCTGACTGGTGCATCTACATCGATTCGCACAAGGAGACCATCCCGGCGCCTGAGGGCGGCCGTCCTCGGCAGCGCAACGTCCTCGACCGGTTCGCCATCGACTTCTCGCTCTGCATGTACTGCGGCATCTGCATCGAGGTCTGCCCGTTCGACGCGCTCTTCTGGTCTCCGGAGTTCGAGTACGCCGAAGGTGACATCCGCGATCTTCTGCACGAGAAGGACAAGCTGGCGAGTTGGGTGGAGACCGTCCCTCTGCCGCCCGCCCACGATCCGGGCGCCGAACCTCCCAAGGAGCTCGCGGCCACGTCCCGCCGCCCGCCTCGACCGGGCGAGGGGGTCACCACCGCTGCACCAGACGTGGCAGGTGCCGGTACTGCCTGATGACGTTCG
>NZ_JBEXUP010000130.1:0-23720 GCF_040614375.1 Nonomuraea sp. NPDC005983 | reverse complement strand
AGGGCCGCACCCGCTCGTCCTGCCGCTCGGCCAGCGCCACCCGGTTCTGCAACGCCGCCAGGCGCTCGTAGGCGGCCACCAGGCCCTCCTCCCGCTCCCGCCACGACCTGGCCGCCAGCGCCCGCCCCAGCCCCTGGCCCAGCTCCGTCGAACCGGGCATCCGCGCCAGCGCGCTGCCGAGCCACTTGGCATACGGCGGATAACGCCGGCGCAGCAGCAACGCCAGCCGCATCACCTCCCGCGCCAGCCGCGCCCCCACCACCGCCGAACCCAGCTCGTCGCCCACCTCACCGCACCGCCCCGGGAACGGCTCCTCCTGGGCGATGCGGCGCCACTGGCAGGCCAGGACGTAACGCCACACGTCCTGCGGATACCAGCGCAGCGCCGCCCGCGCCGCCTCAAGGCCGCCCAGACCGTCGTGGAACACCTCGCCGCGCGTCACCTCGGCCAGCGCCTGCCACGGCACCGACAGCCAGTCCAGCAGCGACATCTGCCGGCGCGGGTCGAACCCGAGCCGCGCCACCAGCCACTCCCCCAGCTCGGCCACCACCACGCCGGGACGCACCTCGCCGTGGTAGTCGAACACGGTCGCCAAGCCGCGGAAGCGCCCGGGCAGCCCGGCGGCAACCTTCGCCTCCACCTCGCCCACCGCCCCCGGCTCCACGAACACCAGAACCCGCGGACCCCAGTCGTGATCGGCCGAGCGGTCGGTGTCGAACGCCAGGACCTCCGAGCCCGGCCCGATCAGCGCGGCACTGTGCGGCACCCCGGACACCAGCGGGGACACCACCTCGGCATAGAAGGCACGGGACAGATCAATACCAGGGACAAAATCGGTCATCACACCGCCCACTGTGCCTGAGCCCCCCACGAACCTCACCCGGTTTTCCGGCGATGCGCCGGGTGTCACCGGCCGTTGCCTCGTTCAGGAAGCTGCGGAACCCAGGCCGCTGAAGGGGGTGCGGGCGGCTGGGCGAAGCGGTCTTCGGCGTTGAGCATGGTGGCAGCGTCGATGTGGTCCTTGCGGCCGTCCGGCAGTGGATTCAGCACGCCGTCCGTTCTGCCAGGTGGAGGGCGGCGGTCAAGGCGGCACCCAGTTGGACGGCGACCAGCTTGCGCAACTCGATCGGCGAGCCGGGAGGGTCCGCCTCGGCCTGGCCGTACCACGTCTCAAAGCGCTCGGCGAGCAGACGGCGCTGCTCGCGGATGGCCGGCGTCAGGTTGCCCGCGGCGATCTCCGCATCGAGCATGCGCAGGAACGTCGCCAGCAGGCGCAGCCGCATCAGGTGCAGCATCTGCTGGTTGCCGAACTCCTCGGCGACCGTGGCCGGGCGGGCCAGATCGGGCACGGTCTCTTCCAGTTCGCCGAGTTTGCGGAAGGTCTCCAGCGTGTTCTCGGTCGAGCGGCGGAACGGCGAGTGCACGCTCAGGTCCGCGGCGACGGCCCGCATGCCCGCCTGCATCGCGTCGATCAGCTCGCGCCGGCCCGTTGCTCCCGCGGCGAGGATCTGCCCGTAGGTGCGGCCGGTCGGGCTCTGGTCGGCCACGCGTTCGTCGGCCCAGATCGGCACCTCGGTGACCAGGTGGAGCGCGCCGAAAGCGGCCGCGTAGTCGGCGCTGCTGGCGCCTGCGCCGAAGGCCTTGCCCACCTGCGACCCGGTCGGGGTCAGGTAGACGGCTGGGGCGATCGGTTCGGCGCCGGGCAGTTCGGGCTCGCCGTGGTGCGGGGGGATGCCTTCCAGGCTGGGCAGGACGGCCAGCCGCTGCGCCAGCGTCGCATCGTGGCGGTCGAGGTAGAAGAAGGCGCCCTGGTACTCGCCGTTGTGCAGCGAGCAGACCAGCGACGGGCGTGCCTCGTCCATGAGGCGCATCAACGCCTGTGTTTCCGGCAGCGGGCGGTCGAAGGAGTAGTCCTCGCTGCTCAGCGGGAAGGTCCATTCGACCTGGTCGGCCAGATCGGGGCGGTAAAAGTGCTCGGCGTAGGCGCGGCGGTCGCCGGGCCTGCCGTACCAGCCCTCGTTCAGCCGGGCCCCATCCGGATCTGCGCACGCCACGACATGCCAGCGAAAGCCCAGCTCCGCCTGCAGTTGTGAGTCCTCGCAGAGCAGCTTGATCAATGCGAGGGCGGTCAAGGCCCCGACGGGCTCGTTGGGATGCGGCCCGGCGATGACCACTGCGTCCGCTGGGCCGTCGCCAACCGTGAGAACGTGCAGCGGCTCGCCCAGGCGCGAGGCGCCGATGCGGCGCGGCCGTACCAGCTTGGGATGGGCGGCGACCAGCGCCTGCAGCTCGGCCTGGAGCGCGTCGACGGACGGGAACGCGGCACGGCCGGGGACCTGGCTCATGTACTCGGCAACTTTCATAATTGAATTATGGTAATAATAGAATTATGAGAATGACAAGGGCGGAGGCCAAGGAGCGCAACCGGCGGGCCTTGCTGGAGGCCGCGCGCCTGATCGTCGCCAGCGACGGCCACCGGGCCAAGCTGGAGGAGATCGCCGAGCAGGCCGGGCTGACCACCGGCGCCGTCTACTCGCTGTTCGGCAGCAAGAACGGACTGCTCGTCGCTGTGGTCGCCGACTACCTCACCCCGCACTACGACGGCATCGAGCAGGCCGTCCCCGCGGGCATGGGCCTCACCGAGGCGGTGGAGGTCTTCGCCCGCCACTACCGCCGCCTATGCGACGACCCCGACGCGCTGCGACACCTGTCGTTCGAGATCAGCCTGCAGGACCTGGCCCTGCGCGACCCCGAGCTGAGGCCCAGGCTCGCCGCCTCCGTCAGGGCGCACGAGGAACGCCTGACCGCGCTGCTGGCCGGCAGGATCCACCACGGGAACGCACTCACACCGCGCCAGGCGCGACGCCTGGCCACGGCGCTCCGCGCGCTCCTGGTCGGCCTTAGCCAAGGCGTCATCCTCGGCCTCGCCGATGCCGCCCCCGGAGAGTATTTCGCCGCCACCGCCCGCGCCCTGATCACCCCGGACGTACTCGGACCGCCCTGACGCGCCTGCCCGAAGCACAGGCGGAGCGGCCCGACGGAGCCGTACCACCGATCACCTCGAAGGCGGCGGCTCGCACAGGCGCGCCGCGCGCGTCGCGTGTGACATCCCGGTCCTGGCGCCGTTGACCCTGCAGGTCGTCCCCGAGGTACTGGGCGCGGGCCCTGTTCGGGCCCGGCTACGGCTGGCCGTGACGAACAACTCCGCGGCGCGTCCACGGACGATCGGCACTGTCGCCTGGTCCGTCGGCGGGCAGAGTGGGACCCTCGACGCCGGCACCACCGTGGCGCCCGGCGCGTCGGCACAGATCCTGGTCCCGCTCCCGGCGGGATTCCTGCCATGGAAGCCGTACGACACGTCGGTCACCGTGCACGCCGACGGACTCGGCCCGGTGACACGGGCCAGCAAGGCCACCTTCGCGCCGGTGGTGAAGCACACGATCACCATCGACGGTTCGCTGGACCCGGGTGTGGCCGACATGGCCGGCATCAACCTGTCGAACGACGGCCGCTGGACGTCGCTCACCCCGGCCCAGCCGTACCAGGGCGCCGCCGATGCGGGCGGAAAGGCCTGGCTGTTCTTCGACGACGACCATCTCCAACTGGTCGCTGCGATCACCGACGACACCTTCTCCCAGACCTACACGGGGGGCGACACCTGGCAGGGCGACAGCATCCAGTTCTCGCTGGCCGCGGGCCCGCCGGCCGGCGGACCGACACCGTACCGGTACGGCCTGGCGCTCACCCCCCAGGGGCCGCAACTGAACCGGGACCTGGCTCCCGCGGGTGTCGCCCTGGGGTTGGTGACCGATGCCACCGTGGCCATCCACCGGGACGGCGCCACCACGGTGTACGAGGCCGCCCTTCCATGGAAGGAGACACCGCTCGACCCGACGACCGGATTGTTCTCCTTCGACCTGCTGTACAACGACAACGACGGCAATGGCCGCAAGGGATACCTCGAATGGGGCGCGAGTCTCGGCTCCGGCAGCCCAGACCCGTCCCAGTTCTTCGCCTGTCAGATCATCACTGGCTGACGGTGGAGTGCGGCAGCGGGAGGGTGGGGCCTGCCGGGCGGTCCTGCGGCGTGAGGGGGTCAGCGCTTGAAACCGGAGACGAGCCGGGCGAGGCGCCCCTGGCGGGGAGCCAGCCAGTCGGCGATGTCGGCGACCACGGCCGGATCGACGTGCTGGGGCGAGTCGTAGTCCGCGGGCGTGGACGGGCCTGAGCCGGGAAAGAACAGGTGGTCGTCGGCGTCGTAGACGCGGATGGTGACGTCCGGCCGGTCGGCGAGCCCCTCCCGCCACCGCGAGAGATCGTCGGCGACGGTCACCTGGTAGTCGCGGCCGCCCTGCAGGATGAGCATCGGCTTGTCCAGCGCCGCCGCGGCCGCCACAGGGTCATAGCCGCGCAGATCCAGCCAGTACGCACCCGAATGGCCGAACAGCAGCTCCGCGGCGGGCGTGTCGGGCGACAGATGGAGGCTTTCGACCATCGCGGCCTGCCGCGTGATCACCTCGACGGCGGCCTGCGCGCCAGGGTCCAGCGAGGCGAGATAGCGGACGACACGGACGGCGGCCTGGTGCATCGGCTGGGCGTCACCGGCCAGGAGCACCAGACCGGCCACCGACGGTTCGGCGGCGGCGACCCTCGGGGCGACCTTGCCGCCCATGCTGTGGCCGGCGAGGTACACCCGCGCGGCATCGACGGCCGGATGTCGCTGGAGCAGGCGGACGGCGGCGACCGCGTGCGGGACGTACTCGTCCGACATCGTGAAGTCGTGCGCCAGCCGGTCGGCGTGGGCGTGGGTCACCTTGTCGAAGCGCAGCACCGCGACTCCGCGACCGGCCAGCCCCCAGGCAAGGTCCTTGAGCGGCTTGTTGGGGCCGGCGCTGCCGTCGCGGTCGAACGGTCCGCCGCCACTGAGCAGCACCACGCCGGGACGCGGGCCGTGCCCGTGCGGCAGGCTCAACGTCCCGGGCACGGCCAGGTCGCCGGAGCCCACGGTGACGTCGTGCTCGTCGAACCTCCTGCGGCGGGCGTACGACGGCGGCGTCCATGACGCGGCGAGCGCGGGCGCGAGCCGCAGGCCCTGCAGCAGGCCCTCCTCGTCGACCGACATGACCACTGTGAGCCCGCCGCGCTCGCACGTCACCGGGACGCTCACCCGGACCAGGTCCGCCTTGACCGGCTCGCTGACCGGTGTCCCGATCGCGGAGATCGGCCCGACCCTGGAGGTCTGGCTCTCCCATTCGACTCGCAGCGTCTCAGCGGACACCACCGCGCGCAGCGGCGGGGCGAACACCTCCTCGATGTTCGCGAAGCGCCCGTTCCGCGCCATCTCAACGACCGCCATGGCGACCGCCGCCGGGTCCATCGTCATCCCGAACCCCAACCTTTCTCATTTTTTGCGAACAGTAGCACAGTATGAGAAAGTTGCGTGGTGGACACCTTGAAGCTGCTGGAGCTGCTGGCACATCCGGTGCGGCTGCGGATCGTGCACGCGATGCGCGGAGGGCGCGCGCTCACCACCGCTCAGCTGTGCGCCCGGATCCCCGACGCCTCGAAGGCCATGCTCTACCGGCACGTCGACCTGCTCGCGGCCAGCGGAATCCTGGAGGTGGCCGACGAGAGGCGGGTACGTGGCGCGGTGGAACGCACATACCGGCTACGCCTCGACCGGGTCGTCGTCGACGCCGACGCGGTCGCGTCCCTGTCGCCCGACGACCACCAGCGCGTGTTCGCCACGTCCATGGCCGTCCTGGTCGCCGAGTTCAACGCCTACCTCGCCCGCGACAACGCCGACCCGGTCGCGGACCTCGTCGGCTACCGGCAGCACGCCGTCTGGCTCAACCGTGGCGAGCTGGAAGAGATGATCGGCGAGCTGCGCCGCGTGATCCTGCCACGGCTGGCCAACCAGCCGGGCCAGGACCGCGCGCAGTACCTGCTCAGCCCGATCTTCTTCCCGATCGAACAGCCACCCGCCGACCCCGGCACCGAGTGAACGCACCGACGGCCGCGCCGCCGCCCCGTCCCGGCTGACCAGCCCGGCCAGGCCGCCCGCCGTGGTCAGGGGCGGCGCGCCGACGCGGGGCCGCCTACGGCCTCCAGAGGGCGGCTAGGTCGTGACGCGGCAGGCCAGGACGGGGCGGCGGCGGTAGCCGATCCGCTCGTACACCGCGATCGCCGCGGCGTTGTCGTCGTCCACCATCAGCGCCGCCCGGCCGTGCGCGGCCACCAGCTCGCCCGACACCCAGCGGCACACCCGCCCCGCCAGGCCCCGGCCCCGGAACGCGGCCGCGGTGGCCACCCCGGCCAGCAGGCCCACCGACGGGGCGCTCCACGCGTCGGCCGCCACCGCCGCCAGGCTGCCGCCGATCCGCAGCCCGGCCCAGCGGCTCACGCCCGCCGCGCCGGGCACCGCGTAGGAGTCGGGGGCGCCGGCCGCCAGCAACGCCGCGACCTCGGCGTCCGCCTCGCCGCCCAGCCAGCCGACAGCGCCGCCCCCCGTCCCGTCACCCGCCGCGTCACCCGTCTCGTCGGCGGGCGCGGGCAGGACGCCGAGACTCATCCACGAGAACCCGCCGACCACCTCGACGCCGTCGAGCTCGGCCGCCACCTGCGCCACCAGGCCCGCCTCACCGAACGGGCGAAACGTCGGGCCGACCTCCGCCAGGGCATGACGCATCAGCTCGACGGCGCAGGACGTACCGCCCCAGACCCCCAGCCGGTCACGGCGGGACGCGCCAGGACCCGCCGCCACCATCGCGTCGCCCAGCGCCCACGCCCGCGCGCCGCCCGACAGCCGCTGCGCCGCCCACACGAGCAGGTCGTCGTCGCCGCACGCGGCGCGCACCTCATCCAGCGTGAACAGCTCTCTGATCACAAAATCGCGCCCGGACGGTAGGCCGCCGCCTCCGGGTGCGCCGCGACGACCTCGCCCACCTGCTGCGAGACCGCCTCCACCTGATCGGCCGCCGCGCCGGTGAACGACACCCGATCAGCCAGCAGCGCCTCCAGCCGGTCGCGATCCAGCGGGAACCGCTCATCGGCCGCGAGCCGCTCCAGCAGCTCGTTGGACGCGCCACGCGAACGCATCGCCAGCGCCGCCGCCACCGCGTGCTCCTTGATCAGCTCATGCGCCTGCTCGCGGCCCATCCCCGCACGCACCGCGCCCATCAGCATCTTCGTCGTCGCCAGGAACGGCAGGTAGCGGTCCAGCTCGGCCGAGATCACCGCCGGGAACGCGCCGAACTCGTCCAGCACCGTCAGCATGGTCTCCACTAGCCCGTCGAAGGCGAAGAACGCGTCCGGCAGCGCCACCCGGCGCACCACCGAGCACGACACGTCGCCCTCGTTCCACTGGTCGCCCGCCAGCTCGCCCACCATCGAGGCGTACCCTCGCAGCACCACCGTCAGGCCGTTGACCCGCTCGCACGAGCGGGTGTTCATCTTGTGCGGCATGGCCGACGAGCCGACCTGCCCCTCCTTGAACCCCTCGGTCACCAGCTCGTGCCCGGCCATCAACCGGATCGTCTTGGCCAGCGACGACGGCGAGGCCGCCAGCTGCACCAGCGCGGTGACCACCTCGAAGTCGAGCGAGCGCGGATACACCTGCCCCACGCTGGTGAAGCGGCGCGAGAACCCCAGATGGCCGGCCACCCTGCCCTCCAGCTCGGCGAGCTTGCCGCGCTCGCCGCCCAGCAGGTCCAGCATGTCCTGGGCGGTGCCGACCGGGCCCTTGATGCCGCGCAGCGGGTAACGGGCGATCAGCTCCTCCAGCCGCCGGTAGGCCACCAGCAGCTCATCGGCCGCCGAGGCGAACCGCTTGCCCAGCGTGGTCGCCTGCGCGGCCACGTTGTGCGAGCGGCCCGCCACCACCGTGGCCTCGTGCTCCTCGGCCAGCGTCGCCAGCCTGGCCAGCAACGCCACCACCCGGTCACGCACCAGCAGCAGGCTGTCGCGCACCTGCAGCTGCTCCACGTTCTCCGTCAGGTCACGCGAGGTCATGCCCTTGTGCACCTGCTCGTGCCCGGCCAGCGCGTTGAACTCCTCGATGCGCGCCTTCACGTCGTGGCGTGTCACCCGCTCACGCGCCGCGATGGAGGCCAGATCGACCTGTTCGACCACCTTCTCGTAGGCGCCGATCGCGCCCTCGGGCACCGCGACGCCCAGCTCGGCCTGCGCCCGCAGCACCGCCAGCCACAACCGCCGTTCGGCGATCACCTTGTGCTCGGGGGACCACAGCCGGGCCAGTTCGGGCGAGGCGTAGCGGGCGGCCAGGACGTCAGGGATATGCGGCTTGGAAGTCACGTCGGACAAGTCTATTCACCCTGCTCCACCCGCCCGTAGACCGGGCGGGCCAGGGGGCGTGCCCTCCGCCCTCTGGCGGGCGGAACGCGGAAGCCCCGGCGGGCGGCCGGGGCTTCCTTCCATCACCTCACGCCGGATGACCGGCCAGATCCGCTCTTCCCTCAGCGTCGGCACCCGGACGGACGCCCTCGCCGCCATCGGGGCGGTTGCGGCGGAGACGCTGACCCGTCCTCGCCACGAAGACGTAGAGGGTCGGGACGAGCACCAGCGTCAGCAGCGTCGAGGAGATCAGCCCGCCGATCACCACGATCGCCAGCGGCTGCGAGATGAACCCGCCCGAGCCGGTCACCCCGAGCGCCATCGGCGTCAGCGCGCAGATCGTGGCCACCGCGGTCATCAGGATCGGCCGCAGCCTGCGCCTGCCACCCTCGATCACCGCCTCCACCACGTCCATGCCCTGGTCGCGGTACTGGTTGATCAGGTCGATGAGCACGATCGCGTTCGTCACCACGATGCCGATCAGCATCAGCATGCCGATCAGCGCCGGGACGCCCATCGCCGTGTCCGTCGCCACCAGCAGCCCGACCGCGCCCGTCGCCGCGAACGGGATCGACACCAGCAGGATCAGCGGCTGCACGAAGCTGCGGAACGTCGCCACCATGATCATGAAGACGATCGCGATCGCCGCCAGCATCGCCAGACCCAGGTCCGAGAACGCCTGCGCCTGGTCGGCCGAGGCGCCGCCGATCTTGTACGAGGCACCGGCCGACAGGGTCACCCCGTTCAGCTTCGTGGTCAGGGTCTGGGTGACGCTGCCCAGGTCGCTGCCGGTCGCCTTGGCCGACACCGTGGCCGAACGGTCGCCGTCGATGCGGGTCACCTGCGTCGGGCCGGCCACCTGCTCCACGTCGGCCACCGACGACAGCTTCACCGTCCCCGTCGCCGTCGCCAGCTTCAGCTTCTCGATCGCCGCCACGTCACCGGGCGCGTCGCCGCCGCGCAGCACCACGTCACTGGCCCGGCCGTCCAGCGTGATCTGGCCCAGCGACGCGCCGCGGAACGCCTGCGCCACCGCCTGCCCGACCTGCGCCTCCGACAGGCCCTTGGCCGCCGCCTTCTCCCGGTCGACCCGCACCTCGATGCGCGGCGCGCTCGCCTCCAGGTTGGACGACAGGTCCCGCAGCCCCGGCACCTGGCCCATCGCGGTCTTGACCGCGTCGGCCGCGATCTTCAGCGACTCGTTGTCGGGGGCGCGCACGATCACGTCGATCGTGTCGGAGGAGAACCCGCCGCCCCCTCCACCGCCGACCGTGACCTCGCCGACCCCCGACAGGGTGGCCAGCTTGTCACGCAGCGCCTGCTCCAGCTGCGGCGTCTCAACGCCGTCCTTGACGGTGACCGAGTAGGACGCGCGGTCCGTGCTGCCGCCGACACCGCCCTGCATCGCGTTGCCGCCGCCCACGTTCACCTGGTACGACTCCACGCCCTCCAGGCCGGACAGCGCGTCCTCCACCTTCTTGGCCGCCTTGTCGGTGGTGGCCAGGTCCGTGCCGACCGGCATCTTCTGGGTCATCGAGATCGTGTTCTGCCCGGTGGAGTCCAGGAAGTTGGTCTGCAGCCGGCCCGCCAGCCCCATCGTGCCGACGAACACCGCCAGCCCGATCAGCACCGTCACCAGCTTGAACCGGGTCGCGAAGCGCAGCACCGGCAGGTAGGCGCGCTGCAGCGGGCTGCGCAGCTCCTTGGCCTCGGCGGCCTCGCGCTGCGCCCGCGCCTGCTCGGGCGTCAGGCTCGGCGCCTTGAGGAACCAGTACGCCAGGATCGGCACCACCGTCAGCGACACCACCAGCGAGGCCAGCAACGCCACCGACACCGTGATCGCGAACGGGCTGAACAGCTCGCCCACCATGCCGCCGACCACCGCGATCGGCGCGAACACCGCCACCGTCGTCAGGGTGGACGCCGTCACCGCGCCCGACACCTCGCGCACCGCCGACAGGATCGCCGTCAGTTTGGCCTCGCCGTAGCCGAGATGGCGTTTGATGTTCTCCAGGACCACGATCGAGTCGTCCACCACCCGGCCCACCGCGATCGTCAGCGCGCCCAGCGTGAGCATGTTGAGCGAGTAGTCGCCCGCCCACAGCACGATCAGCGCGATCACCACCGACAGCGGGATCGACACCGCCGTCACCAGCGTCGAGCGCACCGACAGCAGGAACACCAGGATCACCAGCACCGCGAACGCCAGGCCCAGCAGGCCCTCCGTGGTGAGGCTCTCGATCGACTTCTCCACGTAGGGCGCCTGGTCGAAGACGACCTCCACCGCCGTGTCGGAGGAGTCGCCCAGCTGCTTGGTCAGCTCAGGCAGCTTCTCGCGCACCTGGTGGGAGATCGTCACCGCGTTGCCGTCGGGCGTCATCGTGATCGACACGCCCAGGCTGGACTTGCCGTCGGTACGGGTGATCGTCGTCGGGTCGGCCAGGCCGCGCTCGATCGTGGCGACGTCACCCAGCTTGACCGGCTTGAGCGGCTTGGGCTTCACCACCGCCTGCGGCACAGCCGGCTGCCCGGTCTGCGGGCGGCCCTGCGGCTGAGCCGTCTGCGGCTGTGCGGCCTGGGGCTGGGTGGGGGTGAGGTAGAGGCCCTTCAGCTTGGCGACCGAGTCGACCCGCTGGCCCACCTGCACCGTCAGCGACCTGCTGTCGGAGGTCAGGGTGCCCGCCGGGATCGGCGTGCCGTTCGCCTTCAGCACGTCGGGGATCTGCGCCGGTGACACCCCCGCCTTGGCCATCTTCTTCTCGTCCGGCGTGATCGTGACGACCTCGTCACGGGTGCCCGTGACCGTCGCCTCCCGCACGCCCTTGACGGCCTGCAACTCCGGCAACATGATGCGGCGCAGCTTGTCGGCCATCGCCCGCTCGTCGCCACCGTCGCCCACCGCCAGCACCAGCACCGGGATGTCGTCGGTGTTGCCCGCCACCACCTGCGGGTCGACGTTGGCAGGCAGCTGCGCCTGGATCCGGCTCACCGCCTGCTGCATCTTGCTGACCGACGACTCGATGTCGGTGCCGTACTCGAAGGCCACCTGGATCTGCGCCAGGCCCTCCTTCGAGGTCGAGGTCAACTGCTCCATGCCGGGAAGGCCCTGGAAGGAGTCCTCGATCGGCTTGGTGACCTGGTCCTCCACGATCTCCGGCGACGCACCGGGATACGGCGCGATCACGAACGCGCCCGGGAATGCCAGCGACGGCAACAACTGCTGTTTCAACTGCGGGATCGTGAACGCGCCGAACGCGCTGAGCACGACCGCGACCAGGATCACAAGGCTGCGGTTGGCAAGGCTCAACCGGGCGAAAGCGGTCATGGAGGTCCCTTCAAGAGTTCGGCCCAGACTAACACTTCGCCTTGTACGAATATTTAACTCGCCTTGGCATTCCTGATAACCTTCTCAGGAAGCGAGAGGTGAGTGTGGACGACGAACGCGAAGACCTGATCGAGCGGATCACCGAAACCCAGCGTGGCCTCGGCCGGACCTTCGCCCGGCACCCCTCGCCCCTGTTCACCTCCAACCTGACCATGCGGCAACTCAAGGTCGTCATGCTGCTGTCGCTCAACGGCTCCGCCTCCGGCCAGAACCTCGCCCAGGACCTCGGCGTCGGCCTCGGCACGGTCACCGGCATCGTCGACAGGCTCGTCACCGCCGGCCTCGTCAGCCGGCACGAGGACCCGCACGACCGTCGCGTGCGCCGCGTGGAACTCACCGCCGCCGGCGCCGAACTGGTCGAGGAGATCCAGGACGCCGGCCTGCAGCAGTACCGCCGCATCGTCGCGCACCTCGACACCGAGACGCTGCGCGCACTCGAACTCGTCACCCGCCGCATCCGCGCCGTCGCCGACGAGCTGTTCAACCCCTGACCCGGGCGCTCAGCCAGGGCGAGCGCGGTCCGGCACACGACTACGACGCGCCTGCCCGTCATCGGCCCGCGTCGCTGAGAGGCTGTGGGTCTTTGTGAGGCGGGGAGCCGTCGAAACCCCCCGCCTTTACAAAGTAGATTTCTAAGCCAGGCGCGACAGCATCGGCGGCAGGTCGCCCTCGTGGACGACCGTCAGCCGCCGGGTCGCCCGTGTCACCGCCACGTACAGGTCCTGGACGCCCCTCGGCGACTGAGCCAGGATGCCCGACGGATCCACCACCACGACCGCGTCGAACTCCAGCCCCTTGGCCTGGGTGACCGTCAGCACCACCACCGGCGCCTCCAGGTCCGACTCGGGGAACAGCGCGGCGATCTCCCCGCGCCGGGCGTCCGGAGTGAGAATCCCCAGGCGGCCCTCGCCGATCTCGGCCAGCTCCGCCTGCGCCAGCGCCGGCAACTCCCCGGCCCCCAGCCGCAGCGCGCGCGGCTCCGCCTCGCCCTCGCGCACCGACTCCGGCGGCTGCTGGCCCGGGTCCAGGGCGTGCAGGACGTCCGCCGCCACCCGCATGATCTCCACCGGGGTCCGGTAGTTCACCAGCAGCCGCTCCTCGCGCCAGCGGCCCTGCAGGTGCGGGTCGAGCACCTCGCCCCACGAGCGGGCACCCGCGGCCGAACCCGTCTGGGCCAGGTCGCCGACCACCGTCAGCGACTTGGCCGGGACCCTGCGCATCACCATCCGCCACGCCATCGGCGACAGCTCCTGCGCCTCGTCCACGATCACGTGGCCGTAGGCCCAGGTGCGGTCGGCCGCCGCACGGTCGGCCGTGCTCAGCTCCGCGCCGGCGTCGGCGTTGCGCTCGGCCAGCAGGTTCGCCTCGGTGAAGATGCCCTCCTCCAGCAGCCCGGTCGTCTGCAGCACCTCGCGGGCGTACAGCTCCTGCTCCTCCCAGTCGGCCTCCAGGTCACGGCTGTCCCTGCGCGAGGACGAGTCGTCCTCGCCGAGCAGCTCCGCGGCCTCGTCCAGCAGCGGCACGTCGTCCACCGTGAACTCCGCCTCCAGCGGGCGCACCACGTCCTGCCATTCCAGGCCGGACGGCGAGACCGACCACAGCGTGTCCGGCGAGGCCAGCAACTCGGAGATCAGCCGCTGCGGCGTCAGCTCCGGCCACAGGTCGTCGACCGCCTGGCGGATCTCCGGCTGCGACCACAGCCGCTCGGACGCCAGGGCCAGGTCCACCTCGTCCAGGTCGCGGGCGAGGTCGAGCGAGTCGGCCAGCTCGGGGTCGTCCAGGGCCACCTCCTCCAGGTGCAGCGCCTCCTCCACCGCGCGGGCCTCGGCCAGCGCCAGCTCCTTCAGCAGCTCGGTGACGTACAGCTTGCGCGCCATGTTGTGGGGCAGCCGCACCGCGCGGGCCCGGTCGCGCAGCTGCGCGCACACCTCGTGCGGCACGCGCAGCCGCAGCCCGTCGTAGTCGACCAGCAGGTCACCGGCGGGCGCCCGCTGGCGCTCGCGCACCGCCCCCGCCACCACCGCGGCCATCAGCGGGTCGCCCTTCACCACCGCCGCCGCCGGCGAATCGGCCACCGTGGCGCGCACACCGGGGAACAGCTCACCGACCGTCGCCATCACCACCTGCGTCTCCCCCAGGGCGGGCAGCACCTGGCCGATGTAGCGCAGGAACATCGTGTTCGGGCCCACCACCAGCACACCGCGCCGCTCCAGCGTGTCGCGGTGGGTGTAGAGGAGGTAGGCGGCGCGGTGCAGCGCCGCGACCGTCTTGCCGGTGCCCGGCCCGCCCTGCACGACCAGCGCCCCCTGCAGGCCGGCGCGGATCACCCGGTCCTGCTCGGTCTGGATCGTGGCCACCACGTCGCCCATCCGGCCGGTGCGGCCCTTGCGCAGCGCGGCCAGCAGCGCCGCCTCCCCCACCAGAGCGCGGCGGTCGCCCTCGCTCATCCGCTCGAGGTCGAAGACCTCGTCGTCCAGGCCGACCACGGCGCGGTCGCGCAGGTGCAGGTGGCGGCGGCGCAGCAGCCCGCCGGGGTCGCTCGCCGTGGCCATGTAGAACGGACGGGCGGCCGGGGCGCGCCAGTCGATCAGGACGGACTCGTGCTCCTCGTCACGCAGCCCGATCCGGCCGACGTAGGTGGTCTCGCCCGTGGTGTCATCGATCCGGCCGAAGCACAGGCCGCGCTCGACCCCGTTGAGCTGCGCCAGCCGCCGCGCCTGCTCGGCCGCCGCAACCTCGCGCTCGACCATCGCCTGGCGCGAGCCGGGGCCTCGCCCGTACGCCTCGCGCAGCGCCGACTGCGCCCGCTCCCTGGCCGCGTCGAGCCTGCCGTAGAGCATTGAGACCGTGCCCTGCTCGATGTCAAGGGCTTCAGCGAACGCATCTTGACGATTAACCATTCCGTGCTATACTCCTAACCGGAGGTCTGTCGAGGCTTCATCGAAGGGCGCTCAAGTAAGCGATCATAGCCTTCCCCTCGTCGTCCCGGCAAGCCGTACACGCGCGGATTTCTGCGGCCGTCCGCCCTACGCGGTCCGGCGGCTTCGCGAGATCATCAACCGCTGGCCGTTCCACACGTCCGACCCGATGGCGGGCATCCTGGACGGGACGGCCCCGCTCCCGCCGTCACGAGGACCGTCGAGTGGGTCACCGGGGCCCCGCGCGCTCCTTCCACCAGTGGGCGCTGGACCACGCCGGCGACTTCGCCCAGGCCTGACCGGCTCTCCCCTCACGACGGGTGCTAGGTTGGCCGACCGTGTCGGACTATCTGCGCCACCTGTTCTCGCTCGACGGCCGCCGGGCCCTGGTAACCGGCGGCAGCTCCGGCATCGGTTACGCCATGGCCGAGGCGCTCGGACGCGCGGGCGCCGAGGTGGTGATCGTGGCACGCCGCGAGGCCGAGCTGGACAAGGCGGTGCGGCGGCTGGAGGAGCACGGCGTGCGCGCCTCGCACATCAGCGCCGACCTGGGCGAGCGCGAGGCCGTCAGGCGGGTCTGCGCCGCCGCCGGCGAGATCGACATCCTGGTCAACGACGCCGCCAACAACATCCGCAAGCCGATGGGCGAGCTCACCGAGGACGACTACGAGCAGACCGTCGCCCTCAACCTGACCGCCCCCTACCTGCTCGGCCAGCACTTCGGACCTCGGATGGCCGAGCGCGGGTGGGGGCGGATCATCAACGTCGGCTCGCAGCAGACGGTCAGCGCCTTCGGCGACAGCGGCGTGTACGGCGTGTCGAAGGCCGCCATGGCCGGGCTGACCCGGTCGCAGGCCGAGGCGTGGTCGCGGCACGGGGTGTGCGTCAACACGATCATCCCCGGGTTCGTGCTGACGCCGCTCACCGAACCCGCCCAGGCCGTGCCCGGGCGGGTCGAGCAGCTCGCCGCCCGGCACATGGTCGGCCGCAACGGCCTGCCGGGCGACTTCGCCGGGGCGGCGGTGTTCCTGGCCGGTGACGCCTCCGCGTTTGTCACCGGCCAGATGCTCTTCGTGGACGGCGGGTTCTTCGTCCACTGACGGGTGGTGAGCGCCCGGCCCGCCGCCTTTACTTTGTAGATTACTTGCGGCGCATCTGGCGTTCCCCCACGCCGTCGTGCCACATGTCGACGACCAGCTCGTCGCCTTCGACCCTCGTCCACACCACCTCCGACAGCTCGACCCGGAACAGGTGGGAGAGCTCGCTCGGCATCTCGAACGACGCCCGCACCGCCTGGTCGGTTACCTCGACCGCGCGCCCCGCCAGCTTCACGTCTCCGGCCCAGGACGACGGATCGGTCTCGTCGGCGTCGGGCGAGGTGGTGTGGATCGCCATCCGCGGATCGCGCCGCAGGTCGAGCGCCTTGCGCGCGTTGGGCATCGACCCCATCCAGAGCTCGCCGTCTCTGAACTGCGACTCCGTGCCGCTCACCCGCGGCGAGCCGTCTTTGCGCAGGGTGGCCAGCACCTTGTGCTTGTGCCTGACCATCAGCTCTCGCGCGGCCTTCGCCAGGCCGGGCGCCTGCCTCTCGAATTCCGTCCATGAAGCCATGCCGGTCATCATGGACGGCGCCACCGACAAAAACCCGCGACAAAACCCGCGACGAAACCCGCCGGGCGTCCAGCTAGGCCCGGCGGCGGGCGCGGTAAGCGCTGGCCTTGGCGCGGTTCTGGCACGACAGGCCGCAGAACCGGCGCGAGGCGTTCCGCGTGACGTCGAAGAACACCAGGTCGCAGCCGTTGGCCTCGCACGAGCGCAGCCGGACCCCCTGGCCGACGCCGATCACCATGGCCAGCGCGGTGGCCGCGTCGGCGGCCCAGCCGTCGATGACGTCGGCGTCGGCGTGGTGGAAGGCGAGCATCGGCGGGTCGCCGTAGAGGCTCGGCACGGCCGAGTGCCGCACCAGCGCCGCGTTCAGGCCCGCGATCGAGCGCGGATCCTGGCCGCCGAACACGGGCCGCACCTCGGCCGCCACCTCCGCGAGCCGGTCGGCGTCCGCGCCGGCCAGGGGATGTCCGGCCGAGCGGGGAGGAGGGCGGTCGGCGGCGGCGAAGGCGGCCTCGAGCGCGGCCCGGCGCGCCTCGCCCGCCGCCGGAGGGGTGACCTCGCGGCCCCGCGCCCTGGTGACGGCCAGCTCGTTCACCAGGATGACGGCTAGCTCCACCCAACGGCCGACATAACTATCTATTTGGGATTGACCAGTGATGCGCCATCCATCTATCGTCACTGCCGTAGCTTATCTAGCCAGTGAGGGATTTGACATGTCGCAGCTTTCCAGGCTTGCCAGGCGCATGTGGCACCAGCTGGAGCCGATCCACGCGGTGCTGTACTTCTCGCCGGAGGGGTTCGACGAGGCGGCCCGGCTCGGGTACGACGTGGAGTCGCGGTGGCCCAGCTACTTCGCCTACCGCACCGCCCCGCTGGGCCCGGCCGGCGCCCACCTGGCCAGCGCCGCCTCCTACAGCTTCAGCCCCCACATGATCGCCGAGCACGTCCCCGCCGTCTGGAACACCGCCTCACCCGAGCAGGTGCTTCAGGCCCGGTCGCGGGCCGTGGACCGCACCTACCGGACCCTGCTCGGCGACCGGGTGCGGACGTCCGAGATGAAGGAGGCCGCCGAGCTGGCCAGGCGGGCGGCCGAGAGCGTGAGCGTGGCCGGGCGGCCGTTGGCCGGCGCCAACCTCGACCTGCCCTGGTCCGACCAGCCGCACGTGGCTCTCTGGCAGGCCGCCACCGTGCTGCGCGAGCACCGCGGCGACGGGCACCTGGCCGCGCTGCAGGCCGCGGGGCTCGACGGGTGCGAGGCGCTGGTGTCGTTCGCCGCGATCGGCGCCGCCCCGGTGGCCAACTTCGCCGGACGCGGCTGGAGCGAGCAGGAGTGGCGCGAGGCCCGGGAGCGGCTGGCCTCCCGCGGCCTGGTGGACGCGGACGGCCAGGCCACCGACCAGGGCCGGGCGCTGCGCGAGCAGGTGGAGCGGATGACCGACGAGCTGGCCGCCGAGCCGTGGCGGGAGCTGGGCGAGGCCCGCGCCGACCGGCTGGCGCAGCTGTGCTCCCCTGCCCTGGGCGCGGTCTTCGAGGCGGGCCTGCTGCCCATGACGAGCACTCTGGGGATCGCCACGGTCAAGGCCCCGGACTAGTGACCCGATCGGTGACCTGTCAGCGCCTGCCGTACTTCTTGTGCACGGCCTGCTTGCTCACCCCGACCGCGTCGGCGATCTGCGCCCACGGCAGGCCCGCCACCCTGGCCCGCCGCACCAGGACCGCCTCCAGGCGCTCGATCTCGTGCCGCAGCGCGGTGGTGGCCTGCAGGGCCAGCAGCGGGTCGTCGTCCTGCGCCTGCCGCATCAGCGTCGCCAGGTCGTTCGTCATGGTCTAAAGGTAGTCCAGCAGCAGGGCTTGGATCTCGTCCGGACGCTCGAGACTGGGCAGGTGCCCGGCCCAGTCCAGCTCGACCAGCTCGGCGTGCGGCAGGTGCTCGGCGAGGTGGCGGGCGCTCTGCCGGAACAAGAGCAGGTCGTGCGCGCCGACGACGACCAGCGCGGGCGCCTGGATGGACGCCAGGTCGAGCTCCGGCGAGAACTGCGAGGGCTCGGGGTCGGCGGCGAGCTGCACGGTGAAGGCGTGCCGCTGCATCTCCACGACCCGCTCGTGGACGTCCGGCGTGGCGTCGGGGCCGAGCCAGGTGCGGGCGTTCAGCTCGGCCGCGGCCTGGACGTCGCCGAGCTCGAGCAGCCGGTTCTCCTCCGTGCCGAACGCCTCCACGTCGGGCGTCGCCGGCAGCTCGGAGCCGGGGTTGAGCAGCACCAGCCGCTCGGCGAGCCCCGGCTGCGCGAGCTGGAGGGCCACCCGGCAGCCGTAGGAGGAGGCGACGAACGTGGCCTTGGTCACGCCCAGCTCGGCCAGCACGGCGGCGACGTCGCCGCAGTCGCTGTACGGTTCGTCCGCCCGGAAGGGGGTGCGGCCGAACCCGCGGTAGTCGACGCGGATCACCCGGAAGCGCTCTGACAAGGCCTGCCACTGCGGGTCCCACATGCGGGAGTCGACCACGCCGGAGTGCAGCAGCACCAGCGGCTCGCCCGCGCCCGCCTCTTCGTACCAGATGGTCATCGCGACTCCACCGCCAGCCGGATGCCCAGGCCGATCAGGACGACGCCGGAGACCTGCTCCAGGCGGCGCCTGACGGCGGGACGGCCGAGCAGGGCCTTGGCGCGGGCGACCGTCCAGATGAGCAGGCCGTACCAGAGCGTGTCGACCAGCACCCAGACGACGGCGAGCGTCACCAGCGTCAGCGGGACGTTGTGCCCCTGCGGGACGAACTGCGGCAGGAACGACATGGCGAAGACGGCGGCCTTCGGGTTGGCCAGGCAGGTGCCCAGCCCGGACAGGTAGGAGCGGCGCCGGCTCGCGACGGCGGCCCCGCCGGTGGGCACGTCGGAGGGCACGTCGGCGCCCTTGCGGGCCTGCCAGAGCGCCTGCGCGCCCATCACGACGAGCACCACCGCGCCGACGACGCGCATCGCGTCGTAGGCGAGTTGGGAGGCCACCAGCAGCGCCGACAGGCCGAACGCGGCCGACAGCGCCCACAGCAGGATGCCGGTCTCGTTGCCGAGCGCGGCGGCCACGCCGGAGCCGCGCCCGGCCCGCAGGGTCTGGCGAAGGATGATCGCGGTGCTCACGCCGGGGGCCATGGCCACCAGGAGGCACGCGCCGATGAACGCTAGGAGATACATGGCGGTCATCGTCGCAGAACGCACCCGGATTTATCCGTACATTTTTCCGAGCTCGGCGACGGCCTCCGACATCAGGGAGCGCAGCTCAGGCGGGCCGAGCACCTCCACGGCCGCGCCCATGCGCAGCAGCAGCCAGCGGGCGTGCGTGATCGACTCGATCGGGATGGTCAGGGTCCGCCAGCCCTCGGCGTCGGGCTCGCCCGCGGCGGCCAGCGCGGCGGCGCCCACGTCGGCGCCCATCGTGTACGCGAACAGGTCGTCCATGCCGGGCGCGAGCCTGACGACGGCCTCCGCCTTGTACATCCGCTCGCGGAACTCCTTGGAGTACTCGTGCCAGAACGTGGCCAGGTCGAACCCGGCGGGGCTGTCGAAGTGGCCGGGCAGCGTGCACAGGGTGAGGACGCGGGAGACGCGGTAGGTGCGGGGGCTGCCGCCGGCGGGGGCGGCGACCATGTACCACGAGCCGCCCTTGAGGACCAGCCCGTACGGGTTGAGCACGCGCTCGACCTCCTGCTTGCCCCAGCGGCGGTAGGTCATCTTGATCGGCCGCCGCTCCCACACCGCCTCGGCGACCTCTCCCAGGTGGGGCGCGTCGTCGGCGCCGCGGTACCAGCTCGGGACGTCCAGCAGGAACCGCTCGCGCATGCGGGCGGCGTGCGAGCGCGGCTCGGGCGGGAGCGCGGCCAGCAGCTTCAGCTCGGCGTTGGCCGCCACCTCGGCCAGCCCCAGCTCAGCGGCCGGCCCAGGCAGACCCGCCAGGAACAGGGAGGACGCCTCCTCGGCTGTCAGGCCGTTGAGCTTGGTGCGGTAGCCGTCGAGCAACTGGTAGCCGCCCGCCGGGCCACGGTCGGCGTACACCGGAACCCCCGCGGCCGACAGCGCCTCGACGTCGCGGTAGACGGTGCGCACCGACACCTCCAGCTCCTCGGCAAGGTCGGTGGCGGTCATCCGGCCGCGGGTCTGCAGGAGCAGCAGGAGGGAAAGCAGGCGGCTGGCGCGCATGCCGACCATTGTAGGTGCGGCCGCCCGGGGCGCTCCGGCGCTGGCCAGCCTGGGCGCCCGCGTGGTGACCGGGGTACGGGGCCTGCGGGCGGACTCGCCGATCCGGCGGCCGCGGGCTCGCAAGGCGAACTGCCCGCAGGATAACCGAGGGCTCGTCAGGCGGGCTGCCCGGCAGGTGACCGAGGGCTCGTCAGGCGAACTGCTGCCAGGCGAGCTTGGCCACCATGGCGGCCACCACGCACAGCAGCACGACCCTGACGAACGCGGCCCCACGCCTGAGCGCCATGTGCGCGCCCAGCTGGGCGCCCGCGATGTTGCACACGGCCATGCCCAGGCCGAGCCCCCACTGCACGTGCCCCTGCCAGACGAACACGAACAGCGCGCCGAGGTTCGTCCCGGTGTTGATGATCTTCGCGGAGGCGGAGGCCGAGACGAAGTCCAGGCCGAGGAGGGTGGTGAACGCGACGATCAGGAAAGTGCCCGTGCCCGGGCCCATGATGCCGTCGTAGAAGGCGATCAGCACGCCCGCCGTCGCGATGGCCACGGCGATCCTGACGTTGGTGCGCAGATGTGGCTGGGGCGCCGCGCCGAGCGCCGGCCGCAGCGTGACGAACGCGGCCACCGCCAGCAGCACCACCATGACGGCAGGGCGCAGCACGTCGGCGGAGATCGCCGCGGCGGCCGAGGCGCCCAGGCCGGAGCTGAGGACGGCCAGCCCGGCGCCGGGCAGCGCCACCTGGCGGTCGAGTTTGGTGGTGCGGGCGTAGGTCACGGCCGCCGAGGCGGTGCCGAACACGGACGACAGCTTGTTCGTGGCCATGGCCTGCACGGGCGGCATCCCGGTCATCAGGATGGCGGGGAGTTGCAGCAGCCCGCCGCCGCCCACGACGGCGTCGACCCAGCCCGCTCCCACGGCGGCCGCCAGCAGTACGAGCACCTGTTCCAGCGGCACGCCGATCCCCCGATTTCACCCATCTGAGCGTCAAGAGCGTACATGGCGGCATATCTCATCTTTCGCACCACCCCCCACTTCCGTTTACCACGGCTAAATCCGCGCCAAAAAGATTTACCTTGCGTAAACCCCGGCTGTGTCGGCGGTTTCGCCGTCCGGCCTTTTCTGACGGCTCTTTTCATTTGGAGGATTCCGGAGCGCACGGCACCCTTTCCGCATGCATTACCGGAAAGCTCGTCTGACCCTCTGCGCCGGGGCGTTCGCCCTGGTCGCCGGGCTGGCGGCGCCTGCGTATGCCCAGTCCCCGGCCCCGCAGAACGCGACCGCCTCGCACCTCACCGCGGCCATTACCGCCGCCGACAACGCCCCCGCCGTCTTCGGCCGCGCCGCCTATCTCGAGGACGCCGCCACGGGCAAGGAGTTGTTCAGCAAGGCCGCCGACAAGCGCCTGCCGATCGCCAGCATCACCAAGGTCATGACCGCGTACGTGGTGCTCGAGAACGCCAAGCCGACCGACGTCGTCCGGATCACCTCCGAGGACGTGCGGCACGCCGAGGACGGCGGCGCCACCACCGCCGACCTGCGCCCCGGCGACCGGGTGTCGGTCAAGGAGCTCCTGTACGGCCTGATGCTCCCCTCGGGCGCGGACGCCGCGCACGCCCTGGCCCGCACCTACGGCCCGGGCGTCGACGCGTTCACCAAGAAGATGAACGACACCGCCCGCGCGCTCGGCATGCGCGACTCCGAGTACGTCAACGCCGACGGCCTGCCCGGCTCCGGCGGCGACGGCTACTCCACGGCCAGGGACCAGGCGAAGCTGGCCACCAAGGCGCTGGACAAGCCCCTGCTCAAGCAGGTCGTCGGCACCCGGCAGCACGACGTGGCCGGCACGTCCGAGCACGGCTCCTACTCCTGGACGAACACCAACAAGCTGCTCGCCAACCCCGGCGCGATCGGCCTGAAGACCGGCTTCACCCGTGCGGCGGGCTTCACCCTGTCGTTCGCCGGGGAGCAGGGCGGCCAACGGCTGGTCGGCGTGATCCTCGGCGAGTCGGACTCCAGCCGGCGCTTCTCGACCGCGCAGGCACTGCTGGACTGGGCGAGCTCCCGCTAGTCCAGCGCGGCGGCGGCGTCCGGGACGCTCGCGCCCAGCCGGGGCGGGCGGTGGTAGCCGGAGGCGGGCGGGCGCACCGGGATCTGCGGCCGGGGCCGCCGGACCTGCTGGTAGGGGATCGTCGACAGCAGGTGCGAGATCATGTTGATCCTGGCCCGCCGCTTGTCCTCGCTCTCCACGTCGTACCAGGGGGCCTCGGGGATGTGGGTGTGGACCATCATCTCGTCCTTGGCCCTGGAGTACTCCTCCCAGCGGGTGATCGACTCCAGGTCCATGGCCGACAGCTTCCAGCGCCGCATCGGGTCGTCCAGCCTGGCGTGGAAGCGCCGCTCCTGCTCGGCGTCGCTGACGGAGAACCAGTACTTGCGCAGCAGGATGCCGTCCTCGACGAGCAGCCGCTCGAAGATCGGGCACTGGTGCAGGAAGCGGGTGTACTCCTCCTGGGTGCAGAAGCCCATCACCCGCTCCACCCCGGCCCGGTTGTACCAGGACCGGTCGAACAGCACGATCTCCCCGTCGGCGGGCAGGTGGTCGACGTAACGCTGGAAGTACCACTGCGTCCGCTCCCGCTCGGTGGGGGCGGGGAGCGCGGCGATCCTGGCGACGCGCGGGTTGAGGTACTCGGCCACCCGCTTGATCGTGCCGCCCTTCCCGGCGGCGTCACGCCCTTCGAAGAGCACCACCACCCTGCGCCCCTCGACGCGCACCCACTCCTGCAGCTGGACCAGCTCGCCCTGCAGGCGCAGCAGCTCCTTCTCATACGGCTTGCGTCGCAGCCTCCCGCTCCTGGCCTCCACCGGACCTCCTCCTCTGATCTGATCAGCCTGCCCCTCGGCGGCCCGGTCTAGTCTGGCTCCCGGCGGTGGGCGTCGAGACCGAGGTGTGGCCGCAGCCGTCCGGCACCGAGGTCCTGGCGCTGCCGGCGGTGGCCCTGCCGCTGCCCCGCCGCCGCCCTGGCGCTGCCCTGGCGCTGCCCTGGCGGGCGTGGTGCGGTTAATTCGGATGCGGGCGCTCTCAGGGGTCGCATAGGGTGGGCCGCATGTCTCTGCCCCGTGTTTCCTAGCTCGGATACCTGCCTTCGCGTCAGCAGTGTGTCCTTGAGCATTCACGGAGCGTTACCTTATGATCACCGTTCGCGGTGTCGACGTGCGCGTCGGCGCGCGTCTGCTGCTTTCCGGCGTCTCCTTCCACATCTCCCCCGGCG
>NZ_JBEXUP010000129.1:0-23893 GCF_040614375.1 Nonomuraea sp. NPDC005983 | reverse complement strand
CTATCACGGGGACCCCCTGCTCTACACCACGCCCCGGTGGTGAGCCGACCCTGACCGGCGGCCCCCCGCACTGGGGGCGGGGCGCCGCCGTTTTCGCATGCCGGGGGCGGGTTGCGCGGCTTCGGAACGCGATGCCGGGGGCGGGTTGCGCGGCTTCGGAACGCGATGCCGGGTGCGGGTTGCGCGGCTTCGGAACGCGGATCCGACGCCGTCGGGCCGCCGGCAGGACTGGCGACGCCTGGTGTGCTCTCCCGAGCGGAGGAGGTCGCTCAGCCTCGCCGCACCCAGGGGAGCGCTGGGTGCGGCGGGACGGAGAGGTGCCTGGGTCAACGCTGGTGCACGGGCTCGCCGTCGACGAAGGTCAGGCTGACCTGGGTGGTCCAGATGTCCTGCTTGGGGAGCTCGAACGGGTCGCGGTCCAGGACGACCAGGTCCGCCGGGCGGCCCCGCTCGATCAGCCCGGCGGGCGACTGGTTGATCCAGGCCGAGCCCGCCGTGTACGCGGTGAGCGCGGTCGCCAGGTCGATGCGCTGGCCCGGCAGGAACGGGGTCTGCGCGGTGGGATAACCGGCGTGCACCGAACTGCCCGGCTCGGTGCGGTTGACCGCCACGTGCATGCCCTGCAGCGGGTCGGCGTTCGACACCGGCCAGTCGCTGCCCGCGCAGAACCGGGTGCCGTGGGCGAGCAGGTCGGCGAATGGGTACTGCCACGACGACCTGGGGTCGCCGAGGAACGGCAGGGTCAGCTCGTCCATCTGGGCGTGGTGGGTGGCCCACAGCGGTTGCAGGTTGGCGGTGACGCCGAGCGCGGCGAAGCGGGGGACGTCCGACGGCTCGATGATCTGCAGGTGGGCGATGTGGTGGCGGTTGGCGGGGTCAGTGCCCTCGAAGCTGTCGAGGGCCTCGCGGACGGCCCGCTCGCCGATCGCGTGGAAGTGCACCTGGAAGCCGAGCCGGTCCAGTTCGGCCACGTACTCCTTGAGCTTGCCGGGGTCGACGTACGACAGGCCGGTGCCGCCGCACAGGCAGTACGGCTCCAGCGTGGCGGCGGTGAAGTTCTCCGTGATGCCGTCCTGCATGATCTTGATGGAGGTGGCGCGGAAGCGGTCGAGGCCCTCGGCGGCGGCCCGCCTGGCCACCAGGCCCTCGATCTGGTCGAGGCCGCGCGTCCTGTCCCACCACAGGGCGCCGACGACGCGCGCCCTGAGCCTGCCCGAGCCCGCCGCCGACAGGTACGTGGGCAGTTGGTCCTGCGAGCCCGCGTAGGAGCCGACGATGGCGTCCTGCCAGCCGGTGATGCCGAGGGAGAACAGGTACTGCTCGGCCTCGGCCAGCGCGGCGTCGAGGTCCTGGGAGGTCGGGCGGGGGGTGAGCAGGCCGACGAGGTCCATCGCGCCCTCGTGCAGCACGCCGCTGGGCGTGCCGTCGGCGTCGCGCTCGATCCGGCCGTCGGACGGGTCGGGCGTGTCGGCGGTGATCCCGGCCCGTTCGAGAGCCCTGGTGTTGACCCAGGCGGCGTGGTGATCGCGCTGGATCAGGTAGGCGGGACGGTCGAGGAAGTCGAGCTGCGACCGGTGCGGCAGACCGCCGGGGAAGGCGGCCATGTCCCAGCCTCCACCGTCAATCCACGCTTTCTCCGGATTCTTTGCGGCATAGTCGGAGATTTCCGTGAGGTAGGCGTCCAGCCCGAAGACCTCGGACAGGTCGCACTTGGCCCGCTCGAGGCCCGCCTGCACCGGGTGGATGTGCGCGTCGGTGAACCCCGGCACCAGCAAGCCGCCGTCGAGGTCGACCGTGTCGTGGGCCGGGGCCAGCCGTGCCAGCTCGCCCTCGCCGCCCACCGCGGCGATCAAGCCGTCCTGGACGAGCACCGCCTCGGCGAACTCGCCCGTGGCGGTGAAGACGCGTCCGCCTCTGAAAAGAATGTTCATGTCACTCCTGGATCGCGGAGTCAAAGGCCGGTGATGAGGTCGGCGAAGCGGACGGGCCGGAGCGGCACCGCGCCGCCGGCAGACCCGGACAACAAGGGAACAACCCCACTCATGTCCTCATATCCTGCTATATCCGTATAAGTTTCCGCATCTCACGACGAAATGCGCGGTGAAACACCGCGGTAGCGGCGGCGTAACAGCCGCCCGGCATCCTCCTGAGTATGGGATTCTTGCGCATCCGCACCGCCGTGGACGAACGGCCGGGACGCCTGGCCTCCCTCGCGTCGGCCCTGGCCGCCAGGGGCGGCGACATCGTCGGGCTGAGCGTCCAGTCCGACACCGGCGGGACGGTCGACGAGTTCCTCGCCGACATCCCCGCGACCCCCGAGAGCGTGCACGCGGCGCTGGAAGCGGCCGGTGGCCGCCAGGTCACGGTCGTGCCCGCCACCGCGCACGAGCTGACCGACGAGCCCACCCGGGCCCTGCTGCCGGCCGTCCAGGTCCGCGGCATGCCCTGGACGCTTCCCACGCTCCTGGCCGAACTGCTCCACGCCGACGACGCGCGATGGCCCAAAGCATCCGTAATGGAGCTAAGCCCGACAAAAGAAACGGCGGAGCCATGACCCCGTAGCAGGGGCGTAACAGGTGGCCGCCATCCTGAGGCCATATCGGAGGGGAGCAAACATGGCATTTCTGCGGATCCGCACCACCGTCGACGAGCGACCCGGTCGGCTCGCCTCACTCACGGCCGTCCTCGCCGAATGGGGCGGCAACATCCTCGGCCTGTCCGTCCAGCCTGACACCGACGGCACGGTCGACGAGTTCGTCGCCGAGGTGCCCGTGTCCGCCGAAGCCATCGCCGCGGCGATCGAGGCCGCCGGCGGCCGCCGCGTCCACGTGGTCCCCGCCACCGCGCACGAACTCACCGACGAGACGACCCGTGCGCTCCTGCTCGCCTGCCGGGTGAACGAGCAGCCCTGGCGGCTGCCCGAGATCCTCGGGGAGTTGCTGCGCGCGGACACCACAGGCTGGCAATACGGTGATCAGGTGAGTGATCTTCCCGACCCGCACCTACTCGTCGTGCCCGTCGCGCCCAAGAGGGCGATCCGGCTGCGCCGCGCGGAGCTGCCGTTCACGCTGACCGAGGCGGCCAGGGCGGCGTCGTTCGTCCGGCTCGCGCAGCCGGCGGCCGAGCCCGCCGCGGTCGATCGCGCGCTGCGCCTGGACGACGGCGTCGAGGTCGAGGTGCGGCCGCTCACCGCGGGGTTCCGCGAGGCCGTGCGCGACCTGCACGACCGCTGCAGCCCCGAGTCGCGCCGGTTCCGCTACTTCACATCCATGCCGGCACTGCCCGAGCGGGTCTTCGACCGGCTGCTCGACAAGGGGCGCGGGCAGTCGGTCGTCGCCTGCCGCGACGGGCAGGTCGTCGGCCTGGCCAACCTGATGTACTGCCCCGACCCGGGCGCGGCCGAGATGGCCTTCCTCATCGAGGACTCGTGGCAGGGGCGGGGCCTGGGCGGGCAGCTCGCCCGCATGCTCGTCACCGCTGCGCGTGACGCCGGGTTCGCCGAGGTGCGGGCGACCCTGCTCAGTGACAACGCCCGGATGCGCCGGCTGCTGATCAGCCTCGGCGCGACGCTGGGCTACACCGACGACCCCGGTGTGATCGAGGCGCGCATGCCCATCGGCAGGATGATCCCCGTCCCGCAGCCCTGACGGGACGTCTTCGCCGCCGAGCCTGGACGGTCACAGGGGCGGGCTCGGCGGCGAGGCCGGCCACGCCATCCGACCGCTCGCGACCGTACGGAGCTCTACACTCGGCGGGTGTCCAGAAGACAGGAGATCGCCGACGTGGCGATCAGGCTGCTCGCCGCGGAGGGCATGCGCGGGCTGACCCATCGTGCCGTCGACCGGGCGGCCGGCCTGCCCGAGGGCTCGACGTCGTACTACTTCCGCACCCGCCAGGCGCTGCTGCAGGCGACGGCGGAGCGGCTCGCCGAGCACGGCGCGGCCGAGATCGCCGCGCTCCAGGAGCAGGCGGAGTCGTCCAGGGGCGGTCAGGACGAGCTGGTCGACGCCGTGGCCTGGCTCGTCGGCGAGTGGCTCACCGCAGGCCGTGACCGTCAGCTCGCCAGGTTCGAGCTGTCGCTGGAGTCGACCCGGCGGCCGGAGCTGCGCCGGGTGCTCCTGGCCAACCGCGCCCGCCAGTGCGCCATGGTCGCCCGGCTGCTTGACGCCTCCGGCGTGCCCGACGCGGACCGGTGGGCCGGTGATCTCGTCGCCTACGGGGACGGGCTGCTCTTCGACCGCCTCGTCACCAGGGGCGATATCAGCGACCTGCGCACCAAGATCCGCGCGCTGCTGGCCACCGCCGGCGAGCACTGACCGATCATCACATCCCCTCCGAAGGGCCGACCCATGGCGCGGATACTCTACTGACGTAGAGCCTCTATAGGTGTAGAGGAATCCCAAGGAGCGATCATGGTCGTCAGGTTTCCCACAGAGCGCCCGTCCCCGTTCGACCCGCCCGAGGAGCTCGGGCGCTGGCGGGAGGAGGCGCCCCTCAGCCCGCTGGCCTATCCAGGTGGCCATCAGGGCTGGCTGGTCACCGGCTATGCGGCCGCGCGCGCGGTGCTGGCCGACCCGCGCTTCAGCAGCCGGCTCGAGAAGCTACGCTGGCCGATCGATTGGGAGGGCTTCGAGTCCAACGAGCTCGCCCTGCCCCCGGGCTTCTTCATGCAGCTCGACCCGCCGGATCACACCCGCTTCCGCCGCCGGCTCGCCGCGCAGTTCACGGTGCGCAGGCTGAAGGGGCTGGAGCCGGAGGTCGAGCGGATCACCGCGGACGTCCTCGACGCCATGGAGCGCGGCGGGGCGCCCGCGGACCTGGTGCGGGAGTTCGCCCTACCGGTCCCCTCCCTGGTGATCTGCGAGCTGCTGGGCGTGCCGTACGCCGACCGTGAGCGGTTCCAGCACGACTCGGCGACGGCCCTGCGCACCGGGTCGACCAAGGAGGAGGTCGGCGCGGCGATGACGTCGCTGTTCGGCTACCTGTACGAGCTGGTCGGGAAGAAGCAGGCGCAGCCGGCGAACGACCTGCTCAGCGGCCTCGTGGTCGAAGGCGGGCTGACCCAGGAGGAGATCGCGGGAGCGGGCCTGCTGCTGCTGGTCGCCGGGCACGAGACCACGGCGAGCATGCTCGGCCTGGGCGCCTACGTGCTCATGGAGAACCCGGACCAGCTCGGCGCACTGCGTCAGAACCCGTCCCTGATGGAGGGGGCCGTCGAGGAGCTCCTGCGCTACCTGTCCGTCGCCCACCTCGGACCGCTGAGGGCCGCGCTGGAGGACGTCGAGATCGCCGGGCAGACCATCAGGAAGGGCGAGGTGGTGACGCTCTCGATCCCGGCCGCCAACCGCGACCCCGGACGGTTCCAGGACCCAGAGCGTCTCGACGTCACCAAGCCCGTGCAGGTCGGGCACCTGGCCTTCGGTCACGGCATTCACCAGTGCCTGGGGCACCAGCTCGCCAGGATCGAGATGCGCGTCGCGTTCCGCGCGCTGTTCGAGCGCTTCCCCGGCCTGCGGCCGGCCGTGCCGCCGGAGGAGGTGCCGATGCGAACCGACATGACCATCTACGGCGCCCACAGTCTCCCCGTCACCTGGTAGACGAGCGGCGACGGGGGAGCGGAGCCGGTGTCAGCCCGCCGCCCCGGGCTCGTCCTCGGGGCCGCCGGACGGTCTGCTGATCCCGAGGTGACGCTCGATGCGTTCGAGGCTCTCCTCGATCCGCGTGAGCCGCTCGGCGAGGGCGGTGGGCTCGCCGAAGTGGAACGCCTCGCCCGGCCTGAGCCTGGCGCGGCCGAGCTGCTCGAGCACGCGCCGGCGCAGCTCGGCCAGGTCCACGCCCGCGTGCGCGAGCGCCTGCGCGGCGAGCCCCTGGCCCTCCTTGATCAGCCCGAGCAGGATGTGCTCGGTGCCGATGTGTTGGTGGTGCAACCGGAGGGCCTCGCGCAGCGAGAGCTCCAGCACCTTCTTGGCGCGCGGCGTGAACGGGATGCGCTGGGCGGAGTGCCGGCCCTCGCCCTGGCCCACCTCGCGCTCGACGAACGCGCGCAGCTCGTCCAGGTCGAGGCCGAACCCGTCGAGCGCCTGCGCGGTGACGCCGTCGTCCTCCTGCATCAGGCCGAGCAGGATGTGCTCGGTGCCGATGTGGTTGTGGTTCATCGTCCGCGCCTCTTCCTGGGCGAGGACGATGACCCTGCGCGCGCTGTCGGTGAAGCGCTCGAACACCTCCGGCCTCCGTTCGAGTGGGCTGCTTCCACTATGCGCTAGAAACCGCACGATGTGGGGTATCTGACCAGCGTGGATCTTGACGAGGCGGCGGTCCGCCTCTACGCGCTCCCACCGTCCGAGTTCACCACCGCCCGCGCCGCCGAGGCTCGCGCCGCCAAGGACGGCGGCGACGCGGCGCTGGCGCGCGAGATCGCCGGCCTGCGCAAGCCGACCGTGTCGGCGTGGGCCGTCAACCGGGCCGCCCGCGACCATCCGGACGTGTTGCGCGAGCTCCTCGACCTGGGGGAGCAGCTGCGCGCGGCCTGGCAGCGGCAGGACCCCGACGCGCTGGCCGAGCTGACGCGACGGCGCGGCGCGGTCTCCGCCAAGGTGTCGCGGCTGATCAGGCAGAGCGCCCGGCTGTCGCCCGCCGCCGCCACCGAGGTCGACCAGACCCTCGACGCCGCCATCGTGGACGCCGACGCCGCCGAGCGGGTACGCCGAGGGCTGCTGGACAGAGCGCTCAACTACACCGGCTTCGCCCCCGCCCCCATCCTGCGCGACAGGCCCGCGAGGAAGAAGGTCTCCGCCGAGGACAAGGCCGCCGAGGCCAGGAGGCGGGAAGAGGCCGGTAGGCAGGAGGAGGCCAGGAGAGCCAAGGAGAGGCGGGCGGCGGAGGCGGCCCACCAGGAGTGGCAGCAGGCCCTGCAGGAGGCCGTCCAGCAGCACGACAGGCGCGCGGAGAGGGTCGCTGAGCTGGAGCGGAAGCTGTCGGAGGCGCGCAAGAAGCTGGAGGAGAGCCGGCAGCGTCTGGACGTGACCCGGCGGGAGGAGCGGCACGCGCGGCAGCGGCTGGAGGGCTAGGCTATGGTGTACGAAACGGTTCCGTACACCTCTTGGGAGCGCCGATGACCACCTGGACCCCCGCCGACATGCCCGACCTCACCGGAAAGACGGCGATCGTCACCGGCGCCAACAGCGGCATCGGCCTGCCCACGGCCCTCGAACTGGCCAGGCGCGGCGCGCGGGTCGTGGTGGCCGCCCGCTCCGCCGAGAAGGGCGAGGCCGCCGTCGCGCGGCTCAGGCAGGCCGTGCCGGGAGCCGAGATCTCCTTCGGCCGGCTCGACCTGGCCGACCTCGCCTCCATCAGGACGTTCGCCGCGGGCGTCGACCGGGTCGACCTGCTGATCAACAACGCGGGCATCGGGATGATCGGGCGCGCGGAGACCAAGGACGGCTTCGAGCTGCAGTTCGGCACCAACCACCTGGGGCACTTCGCGCTCACCGGGCTGCTGTTCCCGCTGCTCGTGGCCGGCTCCGGCGCCCGCGTGGTGACCGTGTCCAGCGACGCGCACGCCGTGGGCAAGCTCGACTTCGACAACCTCGGGCTGGAGCACGGCTACGGCCGGATGAGCGCCTACGGCCGGTCCAAGCTGGCCAACCTGCTGTTCACGCTCGAACTGCACCGGCGGGCCCAGCGGGCGGGCCTCGACCTGCTCAGCGTCGCCACCCATCCCGGCGCCACCGCCACCGGCATCGTCAAGCTCGGCCCCCTGCAGTGGCTGCTGGGCGTGTTCCTGCAGAAGGCCGAGGCGGGCGCGCTGCCGTCCCTGTACGCCGCCACCTCGCCCGCCATCCGCGGCGGCGAGTTCGTCGGGCCCAAGGCCAAGCTGCTCACCCCGTCGGAGACGGCCCGCTCCGCCGACGTGGCCGCCCGGCTCTGGGACGTGTCCACCGAGCTGACCGGCGTACGATTTGAGGAGATCTCCCACCACTGAAGGACGTGCACGTGGCTCCACTCGACCCCTCCAGGGAGAGGGCCATCCTCGACGCCACCCTGGAGCTGCTGTCGGAGCTGGGCTATGACCGGATGTCGGTCGACCAGGTCGCCAGGCGCGCCAAGGCCAGCAAGGCCACCATCTACCGGCGCTGGGCGGGCAAGCCCGAGCTGGTCGTCGACGTCATCTGCAACCGCTTCGACATGGACACCCCCGCGGTCGAGGACACCGGGTCGCTCAGGGGCGACCTGTCGTCGCTGTTCAGGGGGGTGTGCGAGGTGGTGGAGCGCAAGCACACGGTCATCATGGGGCTGTCGTCCGCGCTGGTCTCGCACCAGGAGCTGGCGCGGACGCTGCGCGCGCACATGCCCACCCGCGACCTGCGCGGCGTGGAGGCGCTGCTGGAGCGGGCCGTGGCGCGGGGCGAACTGGCCGGGCGGGTGGCTCCGGCTCGCCTCTTCGCGCTGCTGGAGGCGCTGGTCTGGCATCGCATGATCTTCATCGGGCCGCCCTTCGACGAGCCGTTCGTGACGGAGTCGGTCGAGGAGGTCCTGCTACCGCTGGTCCGGGTCTGGGCCGGCTGACCTCTCCGCGTGGGCCAGGTGGGCGCAGACGGGGAAGGCGCCGTCGTAGCGTCCCGTCAGCCTGAGGTAGTGGCTCCTGATACGGGCGGACGTCTCCGGCGGTTGCTCCGCGATGATCGCGAAGCGCGGGCCGCCCGCCTCGATGATGTCGCTCCACCATGCGGACGGGGCCACCTCATGGCGCCACCTGAGGGTGTCCACGGCCACGCCGGAGAAGCCGGCGTCCGCGAGGAGGGCGGCGAACAGGGGCACAATCTCACATTTTTGTGTGAAATTTCGGCTCAAACTCTGTTTGTACGGGAAATGTCGGGCTTATGGTCGTCGGCATGACCCCTGAAACCCCCTTCGACGCGTCCCTTGACGCCTTCATCGACGCGCTGCCCAAGGTCGAGCTGCACGTCCACCTGATCGGGTCCGCCTCCGTGCCCACCGTCCTGGAACTGGCGCGCCGACACCCCGGCAGCGCCGTCCCCACCACGGAGGAGGAGCTTCGCACGTTCTACGCCTTCCGCGACTTCCCGCACTTCGCCGAGGTGTACACGGCGGTCAACGCCCTGGTACGCGACCCCGAGGACGTCGCCACCCTCGTCCTCGGGCTGGCCGGCGACCTCGCGAGCCAGGGTGCCCGATACGTGGAACTGCAGGTCACGCCGTACGCGCACCACATGGTCGGGATGCCGATGCGTGAGGTCACGCAGGCGCTCGACCTGGCCGCGGGCCGATCGCTCGCCGAGCACGGCGTCGAGATGGCCTACATCTTCGACATCCCGGGCGAGTACGGCGAGGAGGCCGCCAAGGTCACACTCGACCACGCTCTGCAGGAACCTCCCGCCGCTTTGGTAGGTTTCGGGATCGGCGGCATCGAACAGGCTCGCGCCTCGTACCGTGACGCCTACCGCGACGCGTTCACGGCGGCACGTGCCGCGGGCCTGCACAGCGTCCCGCACGGCGGGGAGATGACCGGGCCGGAGACCATCTGGGAGGTCATCGACGGTTACGGCGCCGAGCGCATCGGCCACGGCATCAACTGCCTCGCCGACGAGCGGCTCGTGGCGCACCTGCGCGAGACCCAGCTGCCGCTGGACGTCTGCCCCACCTCCAACGTCTGCACCGGCCAGGTGCGGCGCATCGAGGACCATCCGCTGCCCAGGCTGCTGGAGGAGGGCCTGTTCGTCACGCTCAACAGCGACGACCCGCCCATGTTCGCCACCACCCTGGCCGGTGAGTACCGCGTCGCGGCCAGGGCGCTGGGGCTGGGCAGGCAGGAGCTGGCGGGGCTGGCCCGCAACGGGGTCCAGGCGTCCTACCTGCCGGAGGAGCGCAAGAAGGCCCTCCTCGCCGAGATCGACACGCTCGCCGGCGCCTGACCGGTTCGCCCTCGCCGCAGAGTCACCGCAGAGCCGCCGAGGGGGCGCCGAGGGGTCAGGGGGAGGCGATTCGGCCCAGGCCGGGCGGGATCTTGCCTGCCGCCGCCCGGTCGAGCAGGAACAGCGTGCGGAGCCTGCCGCGGGCTCCGGCCGCGGGGACCTGCACGTGGCCCGACTCCGACAGGGCCAGCCGGACGGCGCCCGACTTCTCCTCGCCCGCCGCGACCACCCACACCTCGCGCGAGGCCTGGATGGCCGGCAGGGTGAGGGAGATGCGCGTGGGCGGCGGCTTCGGCGAGCCGTGCACCGCCACCGCCGCCCGCGTGTCGTAGAGGGCGGGCATGCCCGGGAACAGCGACGCCACGTGGGCGTCGGGGCCCATGCCGAGCAGGGTCACGTCGAAGCTGGGCACCGGGCCGTGGTCTTCGGGCCTGGCCGCCTTCTGGAGTTCGGCTGCGTACGCCTCGGCCGACTCCTCGGCCGACAGCCCGGAGTCGGGGCCGAGCATGACGTGCACCCGCTCGGGGTCGACGTCCACGTGGTCGAGCAGCGCCTGCCGGGCACCGGTCTCGTTGCGTTCCGGGTCGCCGGCCGGGAGGTAACGTTCGTCGCCCCACCAGATGTCGAGGTGGCGCCAGTCGACGGCGTCGCGGGCCGGGGTCGCGGCGATGGCCGACAGCGTGGCGATGCCGACCGTGCCCCCCGTCAGCACCAGCGACGCCGAGCCCTTGGCCGCCTGCACGTCGACGAGCCGGGTGATGATCCGCGCCGCCACGGCCTTGGCCAGGATGTCGGCGTCGCGGTGGACGACTACGTTGGGAACGCTCACGCGCCTAGTCTTTCATGATTCGCCCGCGCCGATCCCCAGGCGCCACGGCTCGGCCAGGGGACCGGGCGCCGGTTGGCGAGCGTCAGCGGCGCCCTGCACACGGGGCGCCGCTTTAACGCGATTTTTCAGGGCTTGCCCTGTTTCAGGGCTTGTAGGTGCGAGCCAGCCGCTTGAGGGCCGCCTCGTAGATCTCGTCGGAGTCCAGCCGCCGCAGCTCCTCCGCCAGCAGCTCGGACGTCTGCCGCCGGGCCAGCGCCACGTTCCTGTCGGGCTGCCCCGGCCGCGACAGCTTCGCCAGCCTGGCGTCGCTCCTGGACACCATCAGGTCGCCGTCGGAGGTCGCCAGCCGCACCGACGTCAGCCCGGGCCCGCTTGAGTCGGCGACCTTGATCTGCGCGCCGAGCCGCTCGGACAGCCACGCCGCCAGCAGCGGAGCGCTCGGGTGGGCCGTCGCCGCCTCCACGACCCCCCTGCGGACCTTCCCGACAGGCTGGTCGAACGCCGCCGCGAGCAGGCTGCGCCACGGCGTCAGCCGCGCCCACGCCAGGTCGGTGTCGCCGGGCGCGTACCCCTTCGCCCTGGCCGCCAGCGCCGCGATGCCGCCGCCGTCGCTGTCCTTGGCGTCGGTGATGCGGCGCAGGCACAGCTTCCCGATCGGGTCCTTGGACGGCACGGCCGGAGCCGTGCCCGGCCACCAGGCGACGACCGGCGTGTCGGGCAGCAGCAGCGGGCTGACCACCGAGTCGGCGTGGTCGGTGAGCTCGCCGTACAGCCGCAGCACCACCACCTCGCCCGGCGTGTTCTCCCCGATGCGCAGCTCGGCGTCGAGCCGGTTCGTCTCGTCGGGCTCACGCTTGATCACGACCAGGATGCGCGACGGATGCTCGCGGGCCGCCTCGGTGGCGGCGCGCAGCGAGTCGTACTGGTCGCGCTCGTCGCAGACCACGACCAGCGTCAGCACCATGCCGATCGCGGGGGCGCCCATCTGGTGGCGCAGCAGCGTGAGCTGTGCCGAGATCTTGCCGGCGGTCGTGTCCGTCAGCATGAACGTGGTCATCAGAGCCTCCTCCAGACCCGGCCGTCGCGGGCCATCATCGCGTCAGCCGACTCGGGGCCCCACGACCCCGAGGGGTAGGGCTCGGGCTGGCCCTGGGTGGCCCAGAACTCCTCGATCGGGTCGAGGATCTTCCACGACAGCTCGACCTCGCGCTGGTGCGGGAAGAGCGGCGGGTCGCCGATCATCACGTCCAGCAGAAGCCGCTCGTACGCCTCGGGGGACGACTCCAGGAACGACTCGCCGTAGGCGAAGTCCATGGAGACGTCGCGCACCTCCATGGCCGTGCCCGGCACCTTGGAGCCGAACCGCACGGTGATGCCCTCGTCGGGCTGCACCCTGATCACCAGCGCGTTCTGGCCGAGGATCTCGGTGTCGTCCTTGGAGAACGGCAGGTGCGGCGCCCGCTGGAACACCACCGCGACCTCGGTCACCCGGCGGCCCAGCCGCTTGCCGGTGCGCAGGTAGAACGGCACGCCCGCCCAGCGCCGGTTGGCGATCTCCAGCTTGATGGCGGCGTACGTCTCGGTGATGGACGCGGCGGGGATGCCCTCCTCCTGCAGGTAGCCGACGACCTTCTCGCCGCCCTGCCAGCCCGCGGCGTACTGGCCGCGGGCGGTGTTGAGCGCGAGGTCCGACGGCAGCCGCACGGCCTTGAGCACCTTCTCCTTCTCCCGCCGCAGCGAGGACGCCTCGAAGGAGGTGGGGTCCTCCATCGCGACCAGCGCGAGCAGCTGGAGCAGGTGGTTCTGGATGACGTCGCGGGCCGCGCCGATGCCGTCGTAGTAGCCCGCGCGCCCGCCGATGCCGATGTCCTCGGCCATGGTGATCTGCACGTGGTCGACGTAGCTGCGGTTCCAGATCGGCTCGTAGAGGTTGTTGGCGAACCTCAGCGCCAGGATGTTCTGGACCGTCTCCTTGCCCAGGTAGTGGTCGATCCGGAAGATCGAGCTCTCGGGGAAGGCCGAGGTGGTGATCTCGTTCAGCTCGTGCGCCGACTTCAGGTCGTGGCCGAACGGCTTCTCGATGACCACCCGCCGCCACGCCCCGGCAGGCGCGTCGGACAGGCCGGTGCGCTTGAGCTGCTCCACCACCACGGGGAAGAACTTCGGCGGCACCGACAGATAGAACGCATAGTTGCCGCCCGTGCCACGGGTCTGGTCAATCTCCCTCAACGCCATCGCCAGCGCGTCGAACGCCCCGTCGTCGGAGAACTCGCCGGGAACGAAGTGGATGCCCTCGCGGATCTGCTTCCAGACCTCCTCGCGGAACGGGGTCCGGGCGTGCGCCTTGACGGCGTCGTGCGTCAACTGGGCGAAGTCCTGGTCCTTCCAGTCGCGCCTGGCGAAGCCGACCAGCGAGAAGCCGGGCGGCAGCAGCCCCCGGTTGCCGAGGTCGTAGATCGCCGGCAGCAGCTTGCGCTTGGCCAGGTCTCCCGTCACGCCGAACAACACCAGCACACACGGTCCGGCCACCCTGGGCAGCCGCTTGTCGCGCGGATCGCGCAACGGGTTGGAGTCCACCACCGCCATCGTCGTGGATGTGCCCGCGACGTCGGCGGCCACCTGGACGGCCTCCTCCGCGGGCGCTGCCGGGTCTGTCATGTCAAACCTCCTGTGCGGCTGCGAGCAGGTGCGCGACTCCGGCCGCGCGGTCGGTCAGGTGCAGGCGTACGGCTGGTCGTTCCCGGTTCAGGAGCGCCCCGAGGTCTCCGAGCGCCTGGGCGAGCTGGAGTCTGCCCAGGGTGTACGGCCTGCCGGGCACCGGGACGTCGTCGGTGACGGCGCCGGTGATCTGCAGGAACACCCCGTTCTGCGGGCCGCCCTTGTGGTACTGCCCGGTGGAGTGCAGGAAACGCGGCCCCCACCCGAAGGTCACGGGCCGTTCGGTGCGCATGGCGAGCAGCGCCCGCAGGGTGGCGGCGTCGGCGGCCATCCACGCGTCGGTCATCTGCTCGAAGTCGGCTCCCTCGGGCACCGGCGCGTCGAAGGCGGCCAGCCGGTCGAGGAAGGCCGTGACGGCCAGGTAGCCGTCGTCGGGGATCGAGTCGAGCAGCTCGGTCAGCACCCCGGACAGGTCACGCGCCCGGGTGCTGCCGTAGACCTCGACGGGCCCGTCGACCAGTACCGGCTCACCGACGGGCAGCTCGGGCAGGTCGAGTAGCGCGGCCGTGTTCAGCTTCGACTCGGCCACGTTCGGCTGGTCGAACGGGTCGATCTCCAGGGCCAGCCCGGCGACGGCCGTGGCGTACTCCCAGACGAGGAACTGCGCCCCCAGCGGTCCGTCGACGCGGACGTCGCCGTCGTGCGCCCCGTCGGAGTCGATCGCGACCACCAGCTCGTCGGCGGCCCCTCTCGGCTCGGCGGCGACGACCGGCAGGATGCCCTTGCCGTCCTTGCCGGTGGACTCGGCGACGAGCTGCTCGATCCAGTCGGGCAGCCCGTTGAGGGAGGAGAGCTGGTCGTCCAGGATCAGCTTGTCGCGGCCGCCGAGCGCGGCCGCGCCGAGGGCCGCCCCCAGCAGCAGGCCGGGGTTGCCGGCCTCCTTCGACAGCAGCGGCAGCACCTCGCCGGCGTCGTCGAGCAGCCGCTCGACGTCCACGCCCGCCAGCGCGCTCGGCACCAGGCCGAAGGCCGACAGCGCCGCGTAGCGCCCGCCCACGTCGGCCGGGGCGCGCACGAGCCGGTAGCCGCGCTCGACCGCCTCCTGCTCCAGCGGCGAGCCGGGGTCGGTGACGACCACGATCCGGCCGGCGGGGTCGATCCCCGCCTCGTCGAACAGCTGCCGGTAGACGCGCAGGTGGCTGTCGGTCTCCACGGTCGAGCCGCTCTTGCTCGCCACGACCAGGACGGTGGCGTCGAGGTTGTCGGCCAGCGCCCTGCGCACCTCGGCCGGGTCGGTCGTGTCGAGCACGGTCAGCGGCACGTCGGCGCTCGCGCAGATCACCTCGGCCGCCAGCGAGGAGCCGCCCATCCCGGCGAGCACCACGTTGGTCAGCCCCTCCGCGCGGGCCCATCCGGCCAGCCTGCCCAGCTCGGGAAGCAGCTCGCGCGAGGTACTCGGCAGGGTCAGCCACCCCAGCCTGACGGCCGCGCCCTGCTGCGGGCCCGCGCCCCACAGGGTGGAGTCGCCACCCGTGAGCCGCGCGGGCACGCCGGCCTCGACGAGCCGCCCCGCGAGGGAGGAAGCGGCCGCGGCCACCTCCTCCTCGCGGTAGATCACGTCCATCAGCGAGCCAGGTTCTTGGTGACGCTCTCGAGCAGCTCGTTCCAGGACGCCTCGAACTTCTGCACGCCCTCGTCCTCCAGGACCCGCACCACGTCGTCGTAGTCGACCCCGGCCTCCTTCAGCGCGGCCATGGTGTTCCAGGCCTGCTCGTAGAAGGGGCGGACGGTGTCGCCGCTGATGGTGGCGTGGTCGGCCACCGCGTCGAGCGTCTTCTCCGGCATCGTGTTGACGGTGCCGGGCGCGACGAGCTGGTCGACGTACATGGTGTCGGAGTACTCGGGGTTCTTGACGCCGGTCGAGGCCCACAGCGGACGCTGCGGGCGGGCGCCCGCGGCGCGCAGCCGCTGCCACCGCTCGGAGCTCATGACCTCCTCGTACGCGGCGTAGGCCAGGCGCGCGTTGGCCACGCCCGCCTTGCCCTTGAGCTCCGGCTTGCCCAGCTTGTCGAGCCTCTTGTCGATCTCGGTGTCGACGCGGCTGACGAAGAACGAGGCCACCGACTCGATCGTGGCCAGGTTGAGGCCCTTGGCCTGCGCGGCCTCCAGACCGGCCAGCCAGGCGTCCATGACGGCGCGGTAGCGCTCCAGCGAGAAGATCAGCGTGACGTTGACGCTGATGCCCTCGCTGATCGCCTGGGTGATCGCGGGCAGGCCCTCCAGGGTCGCCGGGATCTTGATGAACAGGTTCGGCCTGTCGACCAGCCACCACAGGGCGCGGGCCTCGGCGATGGTCTTCTCACTGTCGCGCGCCAGGCGCGGGTCGACCTCCAGTGACACCCGCCCGTCGACGCCGGAGGTGGCGTCGTAGACCGGGCGCAGCACGTCGGCGGCCCAGCGGATGTCGTAGGCGGTGATGGCGCGTACCGCCTCGCCCACCTCGACGCCGCGGACGGCCAGGTCGTGGAGCTGGGCGTCGTAGGCGTCGCCCTTGCTCAGCGCGCCGGCGAAGATGGTCGGGTTGGAGGTGACCCCCACCACGTTCTTCTCGCGGATCAGCTGCTCCAGGTTTCCGCTGCGCAGCCGCTCGCGGCTGATGTCGTCCAGCCAGATGGACACGCCCTGGCCGGACAGCTTGTTCAGAATCTCGCTGCTCATCTCAGTTTCCCGTCGTCTCGCCCTTGTCATGCCCCAGCTTGGCCAGGCTGGACTTGGCCGCCGCCGCGACGCGCTCGGCCGTCAGCCCGAACTGCTCGTACAACGTGCGGTACGGCGCCGAGGCGCCGAAGTGCTCCAGGCCGACGACCTCGCCGCACTCACCGACGAACTCGTGCCAGCCGAGCGCGATGCCCGCCTCGACCGCGACCCGAGCCGTGACCGATGGCGGCAGAACGGTGTGCCTGTAAGCGATGTCCTGCCCGTGGAACCACTCGACACACGGCATCGACACCACGCGCGTCGGAATGCCCTGGGCCTCCAGCAGTTCCCGGCCGTTGACGGCGATTTCCACCTCGCTGCCGGTCGCGATGATGATCACCCGCGGCTGGCCGTCGGAGGCCTCGCGCAGGATGTAGCCGCCGCGGGCCACGCCCTCGGCGCTCGTGCCCTCGAAGACCGGCAGGTTCTGCCTGGTCAGGGCGAGCGCGGCGGGCCTGTCGGTGTGCTCCAGGACGGCCTTCCACGCGTAGGCGGTCTCGTTGGCGTCGCCGGGGCGCACCACGTCCAGGCCGGGGATGGCGCGCAGCGCCCACAGGTGCTCGACCGGCTGGTGGGTCGGGCCGTCCTCGCCCAGGCCGATGGAGTCGTGTGTCCACACGTACGTGACCGGCAGCTTCATCAGGGCCGCCAGCCGCACCGACGGCCGCATGTAGTCGGAGAAGACCAGGAACGTGCCGCCGTACGGGCGGGTGCCGCCGTGCAGCGCGATGCCGTTCAGGATGGCGCCCATGGCGTGCTCGCGGATGCCGAAGTGGAGAGTCCGGCCGTAGCGGTTACCGGGGAACTCCTTGGTCTGGTACTCCTCGGGGATGAAGGACGGCTCGCCCTTCATCGTGGTGTTGTTCGACTCGGCCAGGTCGGCGGAGCCGCCCCACAGCTCGGGCAGCACCCTCGCGAGCGAGCTGAGCACCTCGCCGGACGCCTTGCGGGTGGCCATCGAGCCGCCCGTCTCGAACTGCGGCAGCGCGGTCGACCAGTCGGCGGGCAGACGACGGCGGGAGATGCGGTCGTACTCGGCGGCGCGCTCGGGGTTCGCCTGACGCCACTCCAGGTAGCCGCGCTCCCACTTGGCGTGCTCCTCGTGGCCGCGCCGGGCGACCTGGCGGGCGTGCTCCAGCACCTCGGCCGGCACGTCGAAGGTGGCGCCGTGGTCCATGCCCATGACGCGCTTGGTGGCGGCCACCTCCTCCTCGCCCAGCGCGGCACCGTGGATCTTGCCGGTGTTCTGCTTGTTCGGCGCGGGCCAGCCGATGATCGTGCGCAGCCGGACGAACGACGGCCTGTCGGTCTCGGCGCGGGCCTCCTCCAGGGCGGCGTGCAGCGCCTCGACGTCCTCGACGTACTCGCCGGTCTTCGTCCAGTCGACGCTGACCGTGTGCCAGCCGTACGCCTCGTACCGCTTGACCACGTCCTCGGACTTGGCGATCAGCGTGTCGTCCTCGATGGAGATGTGGTTGTCGTCGTAGATGACGATGAGGTTGCCGAGCTTCTGGTGGCCGGCGAGCGAGCTGGCCTCGTGGCTGATGCCCTCCTCGATGTCGCCGTCGCTGACGAGGCACCAGATGTGGTGGTCGAAGGGGGACTCGCCGGGGGCGGCGTCGGGGTCGAACATGCCGCGCTCGCGGCGGGCCGCCATCGCCATGCCGACCGCGTTGCCCAGGCCCTGGCCCAGCGGGCCCGTGGTGGTCTCGACACCGACCGTGTGACCGTGCTCGGGATGGCCGGGGGTCAGGCTGTCCCACTGGCGCAGGCGCTTGAGGTCATCGATCGTCAGCCCGTAGCCGGACAGGAACAGCTGGATGTACAGCGTCAGGCTGGAGTGCCCGCACGACAGGACGAAACGGTCACGGCCCAGCCAGTCGGCGTTGGTGGGGTCGTGGCGCATCGTCCGCTGGAACAGCAGGTATGCGGCGGGGGCCAGGCTCATGGCGGTGCCGGGGTGACCCGAACCCGCCTTCTCCACTGCGTCCATCGCCAGGGCTCGAACGACGTCGACTGCTCGCTTGTCGAGGTCGGTCCATTCGAGGGCTGGCACGAGTTCGGTGCTCAAGTGCTCGATCTCCGCAATCTAGTTGTCATTGGTGGTGCCGGTTGGCATATCCCGCCCACACGGGACCTTAACCGAGTGGACCTGGCGAACGATTCCCTCCCACCCGTGCGGGCCCGTAGCTGGCTCAAGCCCCCCATTGGCCGGACCGGCCGCCCCTGCTACTACAGTTTGGTTGTTCGCAGGGGCGCCACGGCGCCCTCCACGGATCCGCTCTAATCAGAGGTTACGCGTTGACTCCGCACGTGCTGGAAGCGCCTTGACGGTGCTGACGAACAGGCAGGCGACGGCCCCCGCCCCCGCGGCCGAGGCGCCGCGCACGATCGGCATGGTCGTCAAGGCCTACATCGCGCTCACCAAGCCGCGGATCATCGAGTTGCTGCTGATCACCACCCTGCCGGTGATGTTCCTCGCGGCCGGGGGGCTGCCGCCGCTGTGGACGTCCGTCGCGGTCATGGTGTTCGGCACGCTGTCGGCGGGCAGCGCCAACGCGCTCAACTGTTACGTCGACCGCGACATCGACGTGAAGATGCGCCGCACGAGGAAGCGGCCGCTGGCCCGGCACCAGGTGTCGCCCAAGGGGGCGCTCGTCTTCGGCATCGTGCTGGGGATTTTGTCGACGCTTGGGCTGTGGCTGACCACGAACTGGCTGGCGGCCGTGCTGTCGACCGGCGCGATCCTGTTCTACGTGCTCGTCTACTCGATGATCCTCAAGCGGCGCACCGCGCAGAACATCGTCTGGGGCGGCATCGCGGGCTGCATGCCGGTGCTGATCGGCTGGGCGGGCATCACCGAGCGGGTCGACTGGGCGCCACTGGTGCTGTTCGGCGTGGTGTTCTTCTGGACCCCGCCGCACACCTGGACCCTCGCCATGCGCTACAAGGAGGACTACGCGGCGGCCGAGGTGCCGATGCTGCCGGTGGTGGCCACCGAGCGGCGGGTCATCCTCGAGTCGATCGCCTACACCTGGGCGACCGTGCTCTGCTCGCTGGCGCTGTGGCCGGTGGCCCACACGACGCTGTTCTACCCGATCGTGGCCGGGGCGCTCGGCGCCTTCTGCCTGTGGGAGGTCCACCGCCTGCTGGCCAGGCTGAACTCCGGCAAGTCCGGCGTCGCGCTCCGGCCGATGCGCTTCTTCCACTGGTCCAACGCCTACCTGGCGCTGCTCTTCCTCGCCGTCGCCATCGACCCGCTGCTGTCCTGAGCCGCCGTACCCAGGCCGCGCGCGTCGCGCAGCGACCGGTCTCGCGGACGCCGCCAGGACCGGCCGGACCTCGTCACCTCGGAAGGACACCGGGTTTCTGATCCGTTATCGTCACCTTATGGCGTCCCGTGATCCACGCTGGGTGTTCAGAGACCGCCCGTCGTTCGCGTTGATTACCGGGCTGGTCCTCACCGGCATCTGCGCGCTCGTCTCGTTCTCCTTCGACGTGATCAACGGCGAGCCGGTGCAGTTCTTCATCGCGCTCATCCTCGCCCTCGCCCCCGTGCCGCTGCTGCTGGCCGGGGTGCTCGCGCTCGACCGCATGGAGCCGGAGCCGCGCTCCAACCTGGTCTTCGCCTTCGCGTGGGGAGCGGGCATCGCGGTGCTGGTCGCCGGTGTGGTCAACTCGCTCAACCTGCACTACATCATCGACACGGCCAAGCTGTCGGAGGCCAGCGCCCGCAACATCGCGGCCACGTTCGGCGCGCCCGTGGTCGAGGAGACGATGAAGGGGCTGGTCCTGCTCGGGCTGCTCAAGTTCCGCAGGGCCGAGCTCGACGGGCCGACCGACGGCGTCATCTACGCCAGCATGGTCGGCCTGGGCTTCGCCATGAGCGAGAACGTCAGCTACTACCTGGCCGCGCTCAACTCCGAGCAGGGCGTCAAGGGGCTGGCGGTGACGGTGGTGCTGCGCGGCATCCTGTCGCCGTTCGCGCATCCGCTGTTCACGTCCATGATCGGCGTTGCGGTGGCCTACGCGGCCACCCGCCGCGGGCCCGAGCGGGTCTTCTACATCATGGCCGGCTGGGTCGGGGCGATGGTCCTGCACGGGTTGTGGAACGGGCTGGCCTCCTACGGCAGGTTCCCCGGGCTGATCATCGCCTACCTGGTACTGCTCGTGGTACTCCTGGTGCTGATCGCGGTGGTCTTCAAGGACCGGCGGCGGATCGTCGCGCTGATCCAGCGCTACCTGCCCGCCTACGAGCCGACCAAGCTGGTCAACCAGGCCGACATCTTCATGCTCTCGGCGCTGTCGCGGCGCAGGCAGGCCAGGCAGTGGGCCAGGGCGCACGGGGGCAAGCGCGGGCTGCGCGCGATGAGCGACTACCAGCTCGCCGCCACCGAGCTGGGCCTGCTGCACGAGCGGGCCGCGCGGCGGATCGTCGATGAGCAGGCCTTCCACGAGGAGCAGCGGGCGCTGCTTGAGTGCATGGCCGCCGCCCGCGCAGCGTGGCCGATCCCGCCCGCGCACGCCCAGGCCATGACCAGGGGAACACCGCCGCCGGGCTACGCGCCCGGCGCTCCGGGCTGAGCGAGGATGTGCCTGAGCGAGGTCTCGACGGGCCCCGGATAGACCGGCTCGGAGTTCAGCAGCAGGGCGTCGGCCACCGCCTTGGCGGTGGCGAAGAACTCGCGCGTGGCGGAGGCGTACGTGGTGACGGCCCACTGCTTGGTGGAGTCGTCGCCCACCCCGAACGCCTCCAGGCCCGCCGTGCGGCACAGTGACACGGCCCTCGGCAGGTGGAACACCTGTGTCACCACGGTCAGCCGCTGGGCGCCGAACACCTTGCGGGCCCGCACGCAGGAGTCCCAGGTGTCGAAGCCGGCGTAGTCGAGCACCATCACCCCGCCGGGCACGCCCTTGGCCATCAGATAGTCGCGCATGGCGGTCGGCTCGTCGTAGTCCTTGCGGCTGTTGTCGCCGGACAGCAGCAGCGCCCTGACCTTGCCCTCCCGGTAGAGCTGGGCCGCGATGTCGAGCCTGCGGGCCAGCATGGAGGACGGGCGTCCGCCGAATAGGCCGGCGCCGAGCACCAGAGCCGCCTGCGACGGCGGCACCCGCCCGAGCCAGCCGTCGGTGTCGGCCACCACGCGGTGGTCCGAGCTGTCGAGCCAGGCCCACGTCATCGGTGCCAGCGCGAGCACGGTGACCAGCACCAGCGCCTGGAAGGAGCGGCGGAGGGCGCGCCGAGAGGGGCGGACGAATCGCGGCAAAACGCACCTCTCATCGGTGGGGGAGTGGCGGACCAATCACCCCACACCCTGACACAGATGATCAGACGGCGGCGGCCATTTCGGTGGGGGAGGGGGTGATCGGGGCCGGTGCGGAGCCGCGGGTGCGCAGCGAGGTGACCGCCCTGAGCGCGGCGATCCAGACCAGCGTCGAGCCGAGCGCGTGCAGGCCCACCAGGAAGGCCGGGACGGCCAGGAAGTACTGCGTGTACCCGATCACGCCCTGGGCCAGCTCGACCGCGAACAGCGCCAGCGCCGCCCGGCGTGCGGCCCTGGGCGAGTCGGTGACGTGCAGCGCGAACAGCAGCGCGAACGTCAGCCCGACGACGATGTAGACGATGTCGGCGTGCAGCCGGGCCACGCTCTCGATGTCGAGGTCGAGGCGGCCGGCCTGCGCGTCGCCGGAGTGCGGGCCGGTGCCGGTGACCACCACGCCGGCGACGAGCAGCACGAACACCGCCGCCAGCAGGACGTGCCCGAGCCTGCGGATGTCGCGGTGCACCAGCCGCCTGGCCGGCTCGTCGCCTTCGCCCGCGCGCTTGTACAGCGCCCAGCAGGCGGCGATCAGGCCGATGGAGATGAGGAAGTGCATGCCGACCGTGAGCGGGTTGAGCACGCTCTTGACGACCAGGCCGCCCCAGAGGGCCTGCGCGACGATGCCCACCGGCTGCAGCCACGCCAGCAGGAGCAGCGAGCGGCGGCGCGGCGCCAGCCGCATCGCCGAGAGCAGGCAGGCGACGCCGAAGGCGAGGACGAGGAACGTCACCAGCCGGTTGCCGAACTCGACGGCCATGTTGACCGGCGAGATCTCGGGGTGCGCGACGGGGATGAAGCTGTCGGGCGTGCACTTCGGCCAGGTGTTGCAGCCCAGCCCCGAGCCGGTGACGCGCACGGCCACTCCGGTGACGGTGGCGCCCGCGTTCACCACCACTGACGCCAGCGCCCAGCCACGCATCGTCTCCGCCGTCGGCGCCCAGAATGAGAAGAGTCGCCTGATGAGGGGATTGGCGTGGTCGGTGGGTAGCTTCACGTCATCGATGGTACGGGCGGGTCCGGCCGGTCCCCGAATTGGGGGAACGCGCCTGCCGAAGCCGGACTATGGCCGCCTTGTCCCGTCATACGGAACGTGACTTCTCAAACCGCGCGAGTATGTGACATATTACTGGCGGGAGGTGTGCATGTCCGACGTGATCGTCGTCGGCGCGGGAGTCGTCGGCGCGGCCTGCGCCTACTACGCCGCGCGCGCCGGCCTGGACGTGACCGTGCTCGACCGGGGCCCGGTCGCGGGCGGGACGACCGGCTCAGGCGAGGGCAACATCCTGGTCTCCGACAAGGAACCGGGGCCCGAGCTGGAACTGGCGCTGCTGTCGAACCGCCTGTGGCGGGAGCTGTCGGCCCTCGGCGGCTTCGAGTTCGAGGCCAAGGGCGGCCTCGTCGTCGCCGAGACGGACGAGATCCAGCGGCAGCTCGTCGAGCTGGCGTCCAAGCAGGACGTCGAGCACGCCGTGGTGGCAGGGGAGGCGCTGCGCGACTACGAGCCGCACCTGGCGGCCGGGCTCGCGGGCGGCGTGCACTACCCGCAGGACGCCCAGGTCCAGCCCATGCTGGCGGCGGCCAGGCTGCTGGAGCACGCGGCCGAGAGCTACGGGCACGGCGCCGTGCGCCTGCGCACCGGCGTGAGCGTCACCGGTTTCACCCCGTCCGGCGGCCGAATCACGGGCGTCCGCACCGACCAGGGCGACCTCCTCGGCGGCGCGGTGATCAACGCGGCCGGCACCTGGGGCGGCGAGGTCGCCGCGATGGCCGGTGTCGAGTTGCCCGTGCTGCCCAGGCGCGGCTTCATCCTGGTCACCGAGCCGCTGGCCGAGCCCCTGATCAGGCACAAGGTCTACACCGCCGCCTACGTCACGAACGTGGCCAGCGACTCGGCGGGGCTGGAGACGTCCGCCGTGGTGGAGGGGACCCCGGCGGGGACCGTCCTCATCGGGGCCAGCAGGGAACGGGTCGGGTTCGACCGCACCACCTCGCTCCCGGTGCTCGGACGGCTCGCCGCGCAGGCGGTCGCGCTCTTCCCCGCACTGCGGGACGTGCGGGCCATCAGGTCGTACTGCGGATTCCGTCCGTACTGCCCCGACCACCTGCCCGTCATCGGGGAGGACCCCCGCGTGCCCGGCCTGTACCACGCGTGCGGCCACGAGGGTGCGGGCATCGGGCTCGCCCCGGCCACCGGGCACCTGCTCGCGCAGCTGCTCACCGGCGCCGGCCCGGACCTCGACCTGCGCCCCTTCCGCCCCGGCCGCTTCCAGGAGTCGTCGTGACCCAGCCCTCCCCGGACTTCCACATCACCGTCGACGGCCGCCCGGTGCCGGTCGCGGCCGGGCAGACGATCGAGGCAACAACTATCACCAGAACATCAAGCCGGACTGCGAGTT
>NZ_JBEXUP010000128.1:0-24037 GCF_040614375.1 Nonomuraea sp. NPDC005983 | reverse complement strand
GGGACGCCCGGCAGCAACGCCCGGTGCAGGGCGCGCAGCGCGGACGCGAGCGCCGGGTCGTCGACCACCGGCTCGGCGAACAGCGGCAGGCCCGCGTGGCGGCCCGTCACGTCCGCCAGGGTGTCGGCCACCAGTTCCTGCCCGATGTGCACGATCCGGTAGGTGAAACCCAGAGTGTCGGCGGCGTGGCCGTCGTGCGGGTCGTCCGGGTTGAAGGCCATCACCATGCCCGCGGCGCTGGTGTGGGCGGAGCCCCGGCAGGTGAACGACTGGGCGCCGGTCTCGGTGACGCCGAAGGAGTAGGTGTCGTGGCTGTGCCGGTGGTAGACGTGCCGCTCGAAGTGGGCGTGCATGGCCTGGAGCGGGCGGTCGGGCGAGCGCCAGTAGCGGGACCAGTCGTGCACGTCTCCCAGTGTGCGCGCTCCTGGTGCGTGCTCCGCACCAGCGTTCAAGACAGGGCGGCGGCCGGGGCGGCAGGCTGCCGTCCATGCGTTTCGACACGAAGATCGGCATCGTGGTCCGCGCGGACCTTGCCGTCTGGCAGAAGCTGAACGTCACCGCCTTCATGGCCAGCGCCGTGGCCGGGGGCGCGGTGGAGACGCTCGGCGAACGGTACGAGGACGGATCGGGCAACGGGTACCTGGCGATGTTCCGCCAGCCGGTGCTCGTCTACGCCGGCGAGGCCGCGGACCTGTCGCGCGTCAGGGAGAAGGCGACGTCGCGCGGCATGGACGTGGCCGTCTACATCGACGAGATGTTCAAGACCGGCCACGACGCCGACAACCGGGCCGCGGTGCGCGCCGTGGAGGCCGACGACATGACGCTCGCCGGGGTGGCGGTTTACGGGCCGAAGAACGCCGTGGACAAGGTCCTCAAGGGCCTCGGCCTGCACCCCTGAGGTCTCAAGGGCTCGGCGCCGGGGCCGTGGACCCAGACCTTGTCCTGGAGGGCGTAGCAGCAGGAGGTGTCGTTCTCCTCGAAGGTGGCGAGTCCCGCGTCCTTTCTGATTAGACGCATGTCAACATAGACCCATGTCGAAACAAGAGCTGCCCGTCCTCGCCCCCGCCGAGGCGTGCTGCACCCCGATGGCATGCGAACCGCTAGGGGAATCGGACGCAGCCGAACTGGCGCGCATGTTCAAAGCGCTGTCAGACCCGGTCCGGCTGCGCCTGCTGTCGCTGATCGCGTCGCACGAGGGCGGCGAGGCATGCGTGTGCGACCTGATCGGCCCGTTCGATGTATCCCAGCCCACGATCTCCCACCATCTGAAAGTGCTGCGGGAGGCCGGACTGGTCGGCTCGGAACGACGCGGCACGTGGGTCTACTACTGGGTGCTGCCGGTCGCGCTGAATCGCCTCTCATCCCTGCTCCAAGCTCCCGTTCCGACCCGAGCCCACGCGTGAACGGGAGTGTCCATCGCCTGGGCCGACGCCTGGCTGCCGAGGCCGTCGGTACTGGCGCACTGGTCAGCGTGGTCATCGGCTCGGGCATCCAAGCCGCCGAGTTGAGTCAGGACGGCGCGGTCGTTCTGCTGGCCAATTCACTGGCCACCGTCTTCGGTCTGGGAGTCTTGATCGCTGTGCTCGGGCCGGTCTCCGGAGCACATTTCAACCCCCTGGTCTCGCTTGCGGCCTGGTGGAGCGGGCGCGGAGACGGTCAAGGGCTGCTGTTGCGGGACGTGGCGGCTTATGCGGTAGCCCAGATCGGCGGGGCGGTCGGCGGGGCGGTGCTGGCCAATGCCGTTTTCGCCCGTCCGCTGGTGAGCTGGTCTACCCGAGAGCGGCAAGCAGGTCATCTATGGCTGGCCGAAGTGGCGGCGACCGCCGGGCTGATCGTGGTGATATTCGGGCTGACTCGCACCGGCCGCTCTCACCTCGCGCCCGTCTCGGTGGCGGCCTACATCGGGGCGGCCTACTGGTTCACCTCCTCTACCAGCTTCGCCAATCCGGCGGTGACCATCGGCCGGGCCTTCACCGACACCTACGCGGGCATCACACCGACCTCAGTCGGCCCGTTCATCCTCGCCCAAGTCCTGGGCACCGCTGTCGGGCTGGGTCTGGTCGCCGTAATCTTTGGCCCGCACTTCCCGACATCCGCACCACGCGACATCAGGGATTCCAGCCAGGTTGCTTCCCGTGACGCCGCCTCTGCCGCCTCTGCCGAGCAAGGAAGCTCCCGCTCATGAGCATCACTGTGCCGTCCGTGCTGTTCGTCTGTGTCCACAACGCCGGACGCTCCCAGATGGCCGCCGCGTTCCTCACCCATCTCACGCAGGGCCGCGTCCAGGTCCGCTCGGCCGGATCCACCCCTGCCGATGCGGTGAACCCGGTCGTGGTCGAGGCGATGAAAGAGGTAGGGATCGACATCTCCGCCGAGATCCCCAAAGTGCTCACCACTGAAGCGGTGCAGGCCAGCGACGTCGTCATCACGATGGGCTGCGGGGACGCCTGCCCGATCTTTCCAGGCAAGCGATACCTTGACTGGCAACTGGACGACCCCGCCGGGCATGGCATCGACGCCGTCCGTCCGATCCGCGATGACATCGAAGCTCGGGTACGCGCCCTGATCGCCGAAGTCCTCCCTGCGCCGGGACAGAGTTGAGCACCGCCAGACCACGCATCGCCCCAATGGCGTCCGAGCACGCCTCCGAAGTACTCGCGATCTACCAACTCGGCATAGACGAGGGCCAAGCCACCTTCGAGACGACCGCCCCCGCCTGGCAACAGTTCAACGCTGCCAAGCTTCCAGGCCACAGACATGTCGCCCTGGACGAGCCGACATCCTGGCGGTCGCCGGTCATACTCAGGTGCATCCGGGCTGCGGACCGCCGGCGCGAAACCGCCATGCGCAACGTCGGCCTCTAAAAGATTACGTCAGTGAATTCTGCCGGGTTCCTTCACGTATGCGCCATAGATCAGCTTGTCGTCCTCGGAAAATGCCGATTCGTCAATGAATTGAAATCCGAACTCGCGGCGAACGATGTTTGTTCTGTTGTACAGCTCGTTGTCGGAATTGGACCAGGCCCCAATGAGCTGCTTGTTGGAGGAATTCTGCATCTGGAACGTGTCGCCGTCGAAGACCCCGCTCTTTACCCATGTTTGTGCGGTCATCTTATCGTAGCTGTCGTATAGTTTGCAGGCGCCCGTTGTGTTTCGCCAGTTGAAATAGAAGGTAGCTCCTCCGATCGTTGCATTGATCACGAGGTTCCCGACGGAATCTTTGTACAGCGTCCAGCGTACGGCCCCATCGATGGTGCTCTTCGCCGCGAAGAGCCACTTGTCGTCGCCGTCCGAGTTTACGTAGCAGCTGAAACCGGTGTTGTACAGGAAGCCGACAAAGGCCGCGCCGGTAGCGAAGAGGGATGAGGTTAGCCATTTGAGCGGAAGCGTCGGGTAGAGACTGGCCAGTTCTCGATCAAGGCTTTCCGTGTTCCTCTCTGGCTTGACTTTCGATTCCCGGATTTCATGCACTCGTGCTAGTACTTCATTGCGACGCTGCATCAGTTCTTTCATGAATGATCCTTCCGAATGCGTTGATCATGAGTAAGAATTTGGGACCCAGGGCATGCCGGGAAAGAAGGATGGCACCTCTGATGGATTCCAGCCATTCCGGCTGCGGGATAGTAATGCCCGGGTGTACGATCACATAATCTGGGACCAGGTAAATTTCAGCTTCTTCCTCCGCAATGCATAGGGGTCCCGTGCCCGCCCACCGAGTTCAGCGTGCTCTTGGCGTAGCGGTGAGACCAGCTTCGCCGCCCCTGCATGCGGCGGCCCTGTCGTGAGGGTCGGGGGCACGAACCATGACCTCGGCAAGCTCGGGTTCTGTACGTGGGCGCGGCTGGCGTATGTGTCGTGAGTGGAGCGGGCCGGCGTCCATGCGAAGCACCCCGTAGGGGCCGCGTAGCGGTGGAGGGCGGTGGCGTAGCGGCAGGGCCGATCGCACGTCTGGGTAGGCGCGACCCGTAGGAGAACCCCCCGGTGCGGCTGGCTAGCACCCGGGGGGTTGGTCACGTCTCGACGCGGGGTGTCGTGGCGGCGGGATGGTGGACGTGCCGGGTGGGGCGTGCGGTGGTGCGGCGAGCGTTGCCATCCGGGGGCGGGGCGGGGCGAGCACGGCGCGGAGCGCCGCGCGCAGTCCCCGTCTTTCGCCCCCGGATGGCGCGTGATGCCGGGCGGCGGCGGGTGGCCGCTTGCGGCTGGGCCGTCGATCCCGCACTCATGATCATTTCTGCGGGAAGGGGTGTCCGTCCGGTCGGGGCTGGGCGGCTTGATCTGGTAGGGAAACTCATCACACAGGCTGGCGCGGGGTCAGCGCGCGGCGGCGTGCGGGGAATCCAGCCATCCGGGGATGGCATCCCCCGATAGTGCCGTCCCCGGTCGGCCTTCCTGTGGGTCAGGTGAAGACCGCAGAGGTGATCACGCGTGCCGGGTCCGCTGACGTGAAGCGTCCGCGCGGGGGCGCGGCAGAGGCGTCTTGACCTTGGGTGGGCGGGTGGCTCGCGCTCGTCCCGTCTGTTGTCCGATCTCAAACAAGTTGGCGTGTGAGCGTGCTGCTGACCTGGGACTCGCCAACTAGGTGAGACGAAGAGATACGAAAGGTGTCTCACTCAGTTGGCGAGTGAAGGCGGAATGTCTCAGGAGACTTGGCGTTTGATCATGGAATACTGCAGCCTGGTTTCAAGGGCGACTTCTGGTGTCCTGGAACATCGCACGGGGTGCCGCCCATTCCGGTGCAGCCTGGTGCTCAGCGCGTCATCGTTCAACGCACCAACTCGGTGGTTGATCAGCGCCGTCGGGCTGTGATGTTGAACATCCAGCTGATCCCGAATTGGTCTACGAGCGAGCCCGCCACGTCGCCCCACACCTGTGCTTCCAGAGGCAACGTTACGGTGCCGCCGACGGACAGCTTATCGAAGTAGTCGCGGAGGTCGTCATCGTCGCCACCGATGAATACCGCAACATTGTTCCCTGGCTGGTAGGGCGGGTGGCCGGACCTGTCATCCGGAAAGTCCCATGCCATCAGCGTGTAGCCAGCGGGGGTCTCCAACCGGGCGTGCATGACCTTGTCAGCGCTGGCTGAGTCTGGTGAGCCGAAGTCCGCGACCGTTCCCACCTCCAACTCGCCACCGAAGACCTCCTGGTAGAACTCCAGCGCCTGCCGCGCGTTGCCGTTGAACGTGATGCAAGGGTTGACCTGAGACCCCACTTGAACGCTCCATCCATAGAGTGCGATCGATCGGCGTGCCCGATGATCGCTAAGCCATGCTCCCAACAAATCACGACACCCTCTGTCGTGATTCCTACGACGGACCGACAAGGCAATCGTGCGGGGCGATGTGTACCGCTCGATCTGGAGGCGGGCTCGTAAGGCCGTCCTGAACGCCTCCGAGTGCGCCTCGGAGGTCGCCCGGCGTCCCTATGACCTGCGGCACGCAAACGCCTCCACGCTCATTCAGGCGGGCATAGACGTGGCAGAGGTCGCGCGGCGGCTCGGACACTCCATCCGAACCCTGCTGAGCACCTACGCACACTGGATCGACGGCGGGGAGGACGCGGCGAACGCGAAGATCGAAGCTGCCCTATCCGCACAAACGATCACAGATAGCGCTCTGACCTGCGAAAACGGAAGCCACGGGCCAGCCGCGGGCCAATTGTCGCAAGGCGGCGCGGCGTAGCCGTAAAACCCCAGGTCAACCCCCTGAATGTGGACAAGCCTACGTTCTCCACAGAAGAACGTGGGCCGTCTGTGGATCGGTAGCAGAAGATCGCTACCGCCCTGATCAGGGGATTGATTGCTGTCTGACCTGCGGAAATCCTGAATGGCCTGAGAGCAGGCCGTCTCGCTGCGTCCCACTCAGTCTCATGGTGGCTCCGCGTGTTGGCTCCAAAACGATTCGGCAACCCCGGCTTCCACCGCAGTTCGCGGGATTCCGCGCGCCTTACTCTCCTGATGGTGCGCTACGCGCACCATTGCTGGTTGGCCAGAACCTTCCGTACTGCCGACACATCGGAGTAGGGCTCCAGGCGCGCACGTACGACCTGCGCTCGCTTGGCGGTTCGATCGCTGGCCACGTCCGTGGACAGGTCAAGCATGTGGACGGCGGCATCTGCTGCCTCCTCCGGCTCGTTAGCATCCGCAAGCGCCACAGCGAGCCACGAGAGATAGAGCGCAAGTTCGCGGGTGTGTGTGGCGTCGTAGCGGGCGAGTACGTCAGTCAAGATAGGGACGGCACGTAGCGGACGGCGAAGTTCCGTGTAGGCGCGGGCCTCCATTACCTGTAGTTCGCCAGCGTTTACCCAGTACAGGTAGCCGGGCTCATCTTCATCGCTATGCTCGGCGAGCGCCGTTTCAGCCTCGCCGAGTGCACGCACGGTCATCTGCGCGTCTCCAGAGCGTGCGTGTGCCCATGCCACCCGATCCCAGGACAGCGCACGGGCTCGGGGTGGCGCGTGCGGTCCGGCAACCTCAAGTGCTGCATAAGCAAGTGCGACTGCTTCCTCAAGATCGCCAATGTTGGAGACTTGATAGGCCAGCGACCCGATAAGGTTAGACTCGAGGGTCTTGTCTCCGGCTTCGCGAGCTGCGCTAATCCCTAGGCGGTATGCGTCGGTAGCTTGTTTATGCATTCCGGCGTCGCTGGCTACCCATCCCGCGATCTGCCCGAATTCTCCAATGGCCCCCAGCAAGCTACGGCCTACGTCCTCGGTGAAGGTACTGGTTCGGTAGAGGCGGACTGCTGCATTGAATTCACGAAAGGCAGGCTGCACCAAGTCCCCGCCAGCAAGAACGTCGTCAGCGAGCCGCAAGGCATGGACTCTTGCTGCAAGATCGGAGATGTTGCCGATGCCTAGCTGCCGCCCTCCATGGCTTGGAAAGCGACGAAGAGGGTCCGTCTCGCGCATCAGCTCCCGTAGCACGTCAGCCGGGGTACGCCCCTGCTGAGCAGGGGTATTGCCGAATAGCTCGGCTTCATCCATGTCGAACACGAGGCAGTACAGGATGCGGTACGGGTCGTGGGGTTGGTGGGTACCGGCTTCGTAGTCGCGGATTCTACGGAGGATGGAACTCCTTTTCGGAAGGCTGCTGCTCAGACGCGAGTTCCTCTTGGCTGCCTTCTCCATCTCTTGAGCCAAGTCGTCCTGTGACCACAACCGCCTACGGCGCTCGTTGCGTAGCCGGATGGCCCACGCCGGACGTTCGTCGGGCACCTAGCCACCTCCTTTACCGGGCGAGGGATCGCTTATTGTCCTCGCCTGACCTCTGCGGGGCGGTCATGAGTGACGTATGTCCCTTTTTCCGTGCCGTGCGTCCTCACCACTATCCTCTAGTGTCCTCTAGACGCAGCCTGTATGGACGTGCTTCCGCGAGGTGAAATGAGGGATCACAGGGCTAGAGTCTGCTGGCGACGTCGGCCAAGCTCGGTAAAGGAATACCGAAAGGAGGAAAGGATGCAGGCGCAGACACGAGAGTCGGTAAGCCTATGGCTGCTGGAGCACTCACCTGATGGTGAACCGCGCGGGCAGATCGCCCGGGTAGGTGACGTGTTCCCGCTCGATGCGACCGGACACCGGTTGCTGGCAAGCGGCGAGAAACCGTCGTCGGTGCGGCCGTGGGGGCTTCGCTTTGCCCGGCGCATGCAGCCGCGCGCAGGAAGCCACGAGGGCGGAACAAAGGAAACGTCAGGAACAACCGACGGCGCAAAGCCGTCCGGCGAAGAGGTCAGGACGGATTAAGAGGAGAACGAGGTAAAGATGTCCACCCGAGTCATGGTGTTGATCCTGGCCGCTGCGCACGACAAGACGGTTGACCGCGTTGCGGCTGAACTGACCGGTCGGGCTGTTCCCGTGACTCGGATGGACGCCGCCGATTTCCCCATCGGCCTACGACTGGCCGCGCGCTTCACGAGCGGCTCAAGCCGCTGGGACGGAACAATTACCGGTCACAGCGAGGACGGGCGTCGGATACGGCTCATCCTGGACGAGGTAACGAGTGTCTACTACCGCCATCCCACGCAGTTCCGGCTTCCCGAGGGAATGTCCGGACCGGAGCGGATCTTCGCCTACAACGAGGCGCGTCGAGGTTTCGGCGGCGTTCTGCAAGCGCTGAATTGCTTGTGGATAAACGACCCTGTGCGTACCGCTGCCGCCGACTACAAACCCGTCCAACTGGCGGCAGCGTCAGCTTGCGGCCTTCGCGTTCCGGAAACAATCATCGCCAATGATACGGAGTACGCGTATGCCTGGGCAGTCAAACTAGGGCGGCCGTTTATTTACAAGCCGGTTGGCGGCATCTGGCAGCCTGAAGACGGCGAAATACGGATGATCTACACAGAGCGAATAGACGATCCTTCGACGCTACGAGATGGCCGGATGGATCTCACGGCCCATATGTTCCAAGAGTGGGTAGAAAAAGCGCACGAAGCTCGGGCGCTGGTGGTGGGAGATCAGGTTTTCACCGTCGCCATTCACTCCGATTCGCCGGCCGGGCGGGTGGACTGGCGGTCAGACTATGCCGCGAACCGGTACGAGGTGATCGAGCTTCCCGTCGCAGTGCGGGCCGGTCTCGTCCGCCTCCATAAGAAGCTCGGCCTTGTGTATGGTGCATGCGATCTCATACGGACGCCCGAAGACGAGTGGGTCTTCCTGGAGACGAACACGACGGGTGAGTTCGGCTGGCTGGAGGCGGCGTGTGGCGTGCCCATCGCCAAGACAATCGCTGACCTGCTGGAAAGGGGAAACGTAGCGTGAATCGCTTCATAGACGAACCGACCGCGCAAACTCTCGCCGAAACCCTTGCCGATGAACTCGTGAGGATCGGGGACATCCGCGACCCGGTGTGGCGGGAGGTGTTCACCCGGGTTCCCCGACATGTCTTCGTCCCGCACTTCGCCTACATCACCGACACCCCCAAGGGCAGTCGCTATGACCTGGTGAGCAGCGCGAACCCTGACCAGCGCACGGCTTGGCTCGATGGCGTGTACTCCAATGCCACGCTCCTGACTCAGGTCAACGGGCAACCAGTGGAAGAGATCTTCGCCGCTGGGAGCGGATTCGGTCAGCATTCCAGTTCCTCAACCCTTCCCGGTCTGATGGCCTGGATGCTGGACGTCGCCGATCTCCACGGCGGACATCGCGTCCTGGAGATAGGCACAGGTACCGGATACAACGCGGCGCTACTGAGCGAACGCCTGGGGTCTGACCGGGTAACCAGCATCGATATCGATCAGCACCTGACGAGCCGCGCCCGCGAACGACTGGCTGCCATCGGCCTACATCCCATCGTCGCCACAGGTGACGGTCGCCTGGGCTACGAAGCGAACGCCCCCTATGATCGCGTGATCGCGACATGTGGACTGGATCACGCTCCGTCCGCCTGGATTGAGCAGACCGTGCCGGGTGGGCTGATCGTGACCAACGTGACCGGTGGCCTCGGCGGCGCGATGCTGCTTGCTCAGGTCGGCGAGGACAACACCGCACACGGGCGGTTCTTGACACGGTGGGCTGGATTCATGCCGTCGCGTCACTCCACGCCACAGCATGCTGCCTACGCTGACATCTCAGCGACGGGAACGACCCTTCTTGATCCTGACCTGTTCAACGATGCGTCGTTCGCGTTCTTGACGCAGCTGCATCTGCCGCACGCGAGGCGGTATTGGGCGACAAACCAGGACGGGCGCGCCTTTACCGGCCTCAAAGTGCGTGACGGTTCGTGGGCAGGGGTCTACGAGCCGGATGCGGACGGGAACCGCCAAGTCGATCAAGGCGGGCCGCAACGGCTGTGGGATCGGGTCGAGGAGGCTTACCGCCTGTGGGAGAAGGAGGGGCGTCCTGACTGGGCTCGCTTCACGTTCGAGGCACGTCCCGGCGTGCAGACGGTGAGTCTGGGAGACCGGCACTGGGAACTGCCGGTGGAGGTGGCGGCGGCTTAGCCTTAGCCGGTGACGAGGTGAGTGGAGCGGCCGGCGTCCATGCAAAGCACCCCGAAGGGGCCGCGTAGCGGTGGAGGCCGGTGGCGTAGCGGCAGGACCGCTCGCGCGTCTGGGTAGGCGCGACCCGTAGGAGAGAACCCCCGGTGCGGCTGGCCGGCACCGGGGGTTGGTGACGTCTGGACGCAGGGTGTCGTGGCGGCAGGTCGGTGGATGTGCCGAGTGCGGTGGTGCGGCGAGCGCTGCCATCCGGGGACGGGGCGGGGCGCCCGAACCGCCGCACATCAGCCGCTGCGTGTTAACCATTGCCTCGATCACGGCGGCTGCCACCATGAGTGGGCTGGCTGCCCTCCTGCGAGGCATCGCACGCATAGCGTTCAGGCGTCTGTCAGCCTCCGGCGACTGCGGTGGCGCAGCAACTCTCCCAGCACCCTGAGCCTGTTCAGCTTTCGATCCATCGGATCACCTTCGGCCGCATTGAGCAGCCAAGACTTCAACAGTGCTTCCACAGCAGGCGTCACAAGGTGCTGATCGAACATATCCGCAAGGGAGGAAGGAGCTGGGGAGCGTGTATCTGCCTCGTCCGCAGCAGCAGAGGTCTCCTTCTCCGCCTCGTTCAGCAGCTTCCCGACTGCCTGATGTGACATGCCCAGCAGGTAACCGATGTCGCGGTGAACGTAACCTCTCCGCGCCAGGTCAGCCACCGTTGCTTGCGTCGCTTCGGCAGCCCTTTGTTTGACCAGCCTCGCCGCGAGGCGGGTCAGCAGCGTGGCCTCCAGTTCCGTAGCCACTTCCTCGTCAGCCACGGTCAAGTCGAATTCGGCGTCAATCTCGGAGACATCCACATCCAGCATGGTGGCCACCAGGTCACGAGCCATCTCCTCAGCTTGCTCCAGGCGCTTTACCTGTGAGTGGTAGGCACGCTTGAGGCCGGGCCCAGAGACGGTCAACGCCCACCAATCGTCGCTCCTGCTGACGGTGATGGTGTAAGTGTCGCGCTTGCTCACTGCCCCTCCTGCTCCTTCGCGACCTCAACGAGGATGCTCTCCCAGTTCTCCAAGATTCCTTTCGCCGTACGCTCGTTGACCTCCGAGTGACGAGGCACGGGCATCGCCTCCGAACCGGCATGCCACTTGGTGTGACTGCCGCCTTCGGTGGCGTGAACGGGCACGCCGTACTCCTTGGCGAGCTTGCGCATCCGCCGCTCCAGATCCCGCTTCCTCATCACCAGTGTAGGCAACCAAGGTTGCAGGAGATAAGGCAACCTCGGTTGCAGAACTGGGACGGCGGCCGGCGCACGTGCCGCGGCAGCGCTTCGACCATCCCGGCGAGATCGTCGAGGTGGGCCAGGAGGTCACCGTCGAGGTCCTCGACGTCGACACGGCACGCGAGCGCATAGCCCTCTCACTCAAGCAGGCCCTGGAAGGTCCGGAGACCGGCACACCAACCGCCTAACGCCGAAACCGTTCGTCGCTGAGAGTCAGGCAGTCCCACAAACGACCCGCCGACTACAGCGCTTCAGGTGCCGCCGGCCCCACATGGAGCTCCGGGCCGCGCGCACAGCGAATCTCAAGACTGCCAGCGGAGTGCGGGGCTCCGGGCGCCGGGCCGTGGACGTCCGGTGCCCGGTGGCGGGAAGGGTTAGGGCCAGGAGCTGTCCTGGTCGGGGTCGCCGCCGTCCGACAGGAGGCGGATGTCCGAGTCGACCATCATCGACACCAGGTCGTCGAACGACACCGTGGGTTCCCAGCCGAGCTGGACCCTGGCCTTCTTGGGGTCGGCGCAGAGCAGGTCCACCTCCGCCGGGCGGTGGAGGGACTGGTCGCAGACGACGTACTGCTCCCAGTCCAGCCCGGCGGCCGTGAAGGCCGCCGCGACGAGTTCGCGGACCGATTTCATGTGGCCGGTGCCGATCACGTAGTCCTCAGGTGTGGACGACCGAAGCATCAGATGCATGGCCCGGACGTAGTCGCCCGCGAAGCCCCAGTCGCGCCTGGCCTCCAGGTTCCCCAGGCGGAGCTCGGTGGCCAGGCCGAGCTTGATGCGGGCCACCCCGAGCGAGACCTTGCGGGTGACGAACTCGGCGCCCCTGCGCGGCGACTCGTGGTTGAACAGGATGCCCGACACCGCGAACATGCCGTACGACTCGCGGTAGTTCTGGGTGAGGAAGTGCCCGTACGCCTTGGCCACGCCGTACGGCGAGCGGGGGTGGAAGGAGGTGCTCTCCGTCTGCGGGGTCTCGCTGACCTGGCCGAACATCTCGGACGAGGACGCCTGGTAGAAGCGGATCCCGCCGGAGCCGCCGCTCACCCCGCCTCGCGACAGCCCGGAGCACACCCGGATCGCCTCCAGCATGCGCAGCACGCCCATCCCGGTGACCTCGGCGGTGAGTTCCGCCTGCTCCCACGACATGGGGACGAACGAGATCGCGCCCAGGTTGTAGACCTCGTCAGGCTGAACGCGTTCCACGGCCGAGATCAGCGACCCCTGGTCGAGCAGGTCACCCCTGACCACCTGGACGTCCGAGAGCAGTTTGCGCATGCGCGAGACGCGCGGGTTGGCCTGGCCGCGTGCCAGCCCCCAGACCTCGTATCCCTGGCCGAGCAGGTGCTCCGCCAGGTAGGAACCGTCCTGGCCGGTGATGCCGGTAATCAGAGCGCGCCTGGCCAACGGGTCCTCCAACTATCGCTACAGCGTCCGCTGGGACGGGAATGTACAGCCAGGCGCCCAGGCGAAGCACCTAGGGCCCTAGAACACGTTCCACCGAACCACGCTCGGTCATGCCAACGTCGCAGTTCGCATGGCATATGCCTGTTATTAGGAACAATTCTCATGGAGCTACCGAATGGTAGCCTTTTCGGACTAAGGTCATCTTTCACGGTACACGCCCGCAACTGGGGGCCTACCGGCGGAGAAAGGGGTGTCCGTGAGCGACTCGCTGCGGATCGCGCTGCTGTCCTACCGCAGCAAGCCGACCTGTGGTGGACAGGGCGTCTACCTCCGCCACCTGAGCCGCGAGCTGGTCGCGCTGGGCCACCACGTCGAGGTGTTCTCCGGCCAGCCGTACCCCGAACTGGACGAGGGCGTCATCCTGCGGGAGGTGCCGAGCCTCGACCTGTACCGCGACGAGGACCCGTTCCGCACCCCGAAGCTGGACGAGTACCGCGACTGGATCGACTGGCTGGAGGTCGGCACCATGTGGACGGCCGGCTTCCCCGAGCCGCTGACGTTCACCCTGCGCGCCTACCGCGAGCTGAAGAAGCGACGCGGCGACTTCGACGTGGTCCAGGACAACCAGACCCTCGGGTACGGCCTGCTCGGCATCCAGCGGATGTTCCCCGTGGTCGGCACCATCCACCACCCGATCAGCGTCGACCGGCGCATCGAGCTGGAGGCCGCCACGGGCGCCAAAAGGCTCACCATGCGCAGGTGGTACGCGTTCGTGAAGATGCAGGCGCGGGTCGCGCCCCGGTTGAGCCCGATCCTGACGGTCAGCGAGTCGTCGCTGGCGGACATCCACCGCGACTTCAACGTCCCGCAGGCGAACATGCGGTTGATCCCGCTCGGCGTCGACACCCGCTACTTCCACCCGCGCCCGCACCTCGAAAAGCGCAAGGGCTCGATCGTCGCGGTCGCCAGCGCCGACTCGCCGATGAAGGGCGTCGCCACCCTGCTCAGGGCGGTGGCCAAGCTGGCCACCGAGCGCGACGTGAACCTCACCGTGGTCAGCAGGCCGACCCCGGGCGGGCCGACCGAGCAGCTCGTGCAGGAGCTGTCGTTGCAGGACCGGGTCAGGTTCGTGCACGGCATCTCCGACGACGAGCTGGGCGAGCTCATCGCCACCTCGGAGATCTCGGTCGTCCCGTCGCTGTACGAGGGGTTCTCGCTGCCCGCGGTCGAGCACATGGCCTGCGCCACCCCGCTGGTCGCCAGCCGCACCGGGGCGCTGCCGGAGGTCGTGGGCGACGCGGCGGTCCAGGTGGCGCCCGGCGACCCCGAGGAGCTGGCCGCGGCGCTGCTCAGGCTGCACGACTCGCCGGAGGAGCGCGAACGGGTGGGGAAGGCCGGATACGACCGGGTCATGGAGCGCTACACCTGGCGCGTCGTCGCCAAGAGGACCGTCGAGGCCTACCGCGAGGCCATGGCCGCCCACCGGAAGAGGTGACCCGGTCCGGGAACCGAGCCCGGCCCGCCGACCAACCGCCCCCCGCCGTACTGGCTGATCACAAGGAGACCGGTAAGTGCTGACCGTGGACTTCGCCCGGCTGCCCGTCGGGCCTGGCGTGCGTGTGCTCGATCTCGGCTGCGGCGGCGGCCGGCACGCCTTCGAGGTGCTGCGTCGAGGGGCGGACGTGGTCGCGTTCGACATGGACCAGTCGGAGCTCGACAACGTGGCGGCCATGTTCGTGGCGATGGACAAGGCGGGCGAGGTTCCGCTGGGCGCCACGGGCGAGACCGTCCAGGGCACGGCGCTGGACATGCCGTTCGACGACGACAGCTTCGACCGGGTGATCGCGGCCGAGGTCCTGGAGCACATCCCCGACGACATGGCGGCGATGCGGGAGCTCTTCCGGGTGCTGAAGCCGGGCGGAACCGCGGCGATCACCGTCCCGAGCTTCCTGCCCGAGCGGATCTGCTGGGCGCTGGACGAGGACTACCACACCGCCCCCGGCGGCCACGTCCGCATCTACACGCTGGCCGAGCTGTCGGCGAAGCTGAAGGCGACCGGCTTCGACATCGGCCCGCACCACCACGCGCACGGCCTGCACGCGCCGTACTGGTGGATCAAGTGCGCGGTCGGCGTCAACAACGACGACCACCCGCTGGCCAAGGCGTACCACGAGCTGCTGGTCTGGGACATCATGAAGCGCCCGCCGCTCACCCGGCTGGCGGAGGCGGTGCTGAACCCGGTCATCGGCAAGAGCGTGGTGCTCTACGTCAGGAAGCCCGCCGCGTGATCTCCCGCGACGAGGTGGTCCGGACGGCCCTGAGCATCGCGGCGATCCAGCAGGACGACGGCGGCGTGCCGTGGCCGGAGGGGCACGTCGACGCGTGGAATCACGTGGAATGCCTGATGGCGATGGCCGTCGCCGGGTTATCCGAACCGGTCGCGAAGGGGTACGACTGGCTGGCCGGGCACCAGCGCGACGACGGGTCCTGGCCGATGAAGCTGGTCGGCGGCGTGGCCACCGAGCTGGGCGGCGAGTCCAACCACGCGGCCTACGTCGCGGCGGGCGTCTGGCACCACCAGCTCGTCACCGGCGACGAGGAGTTCACCGAGCGCAGGTGGCCGATGGTCAAGGCGGCCCTCGACTACGTGGTGGGCCTGCAGACCGAGCGCGGCGAGGTCGTCTGGGAGCGCGACGCGCACGGCGTGGCCTCGTCGTTCGCGCTGCTCACCGGCTGCTCCTCGATCCACCAGGGGCTGCGCTGCGGGGTGCTGCTCGCCGACCACGTGGGCGACCCGCAGCCGCACTGGGAGCTGGCCGCCGACCGTCTCGCGCACGCGCTGGCGGCCCATCCCGAGGCGTTCGCCGACAAGAGCCGCTTCTCGATGGACTGGTACTACCCGGTGCTGGGCGGGGCCGTGCGCGGGCCGCGGGCGTTCGAGCTGCTGGATCGCGAGTGGTCCACGTTCGTGGTGCCGGGGCTGGGCATCCGGTGCGTCTCGGACCAGCCGTGGGTGACGGGTGCGGAGACGTGTGAGCTGGTGCTGGCGCTGGACGCGCTGGGCGACCGCGAGCGCGCGGCACGGCTCTTCACCGACGTGCAGCACCTGCGCCACGACGACGGCTCGTACTGGACGGGCTGGCAGTTCGCCAACCACAAGCACTTCCCGCACGAGCGCTCCGCGTACACGGCGGCGGCGGTGGTGCTCGCCGCCGACGCGCTCCTGGGCCTCTCCGCCGGCTCCTCCCTCTTCCGGGACGTCGCCGCGGGCCCGCCACCAGAGTCCGTCTCCCCCGCCGACCCGCACCCTTGCGGCTGCACCCCCGCCGTCTTCTGATCTCGTACCACGCAAGCGCTTTTGCGGGTTCTTTGCCGGGAAATCCGGAGCGGCGTCGCCGAAGGCCGCAATGGGGTTACTAGCTTCGGGAGTGGCCGTACGAGGCGTCTTCGGGGGAAGCGTGGGCGACACGGGCACAACCTTGCTCTTTGACCAGGTCGGGACCGAGGCGACACCGCCCCCGGTCCGTGGCCTGCGGCGGTTCCTGGTGATGGACGAGCATGCGTCCGATCTGGGCAGACGGCGGTTCAGGCAGGGCGCTGCACGCCACGTCCTGGAAGACGCCGAGAAGAACTATGTCTTCGGCTTCAACGCCGTTCTCTCCAGGGACGTCCCGAGGATCGATGACATCTCCCTGGAGCAGCGAGGCTTCGCCTACGAAGGCGCGGCAGCCGCGTGCGCCGCCCTCGACCTGCTCACCCTTGGCCGGGGCCGACGCCTTCGCGCGCTCCTGGACGGCCCCGCCCTGCACTTTCAGCAGGCCGCGCACCTCGGCGCCGGCCGCGGCCACGCGCTGCTGCGCGTGCGTCCGCTGCGGGGCGTGAAGGGCGGCCACCCGCTGCTGCGCTGGCTGGCCATGGACGGGTTCGGGTTCCAGCTCGGGCTGACGCAGACCGACCGGCTGGTGGGCGAGAGGTCCCTGCCCGACCTGCCCACCAGGGCTCACTGCGCGCTGTTCGACCAGGGCCTGGGACGCCTGCTCTGGTACCACGACTGCGCCTCGCCCGACGACCTGGCGATCACGCTCGCCGGCTACCCGGCGAGCAGGCGGGGCGACCTGTGGATCGGCCTCGGCTTCGCGGCGACGTACGTCGGCGGCGCGGGGCCGGACGGGCTGTGGCGGCTCGCCGAGCACGCGGGGGCCGACGGGTTCCGGCCGCACCTGGCGCAGGGGTGCGCGTTCGCGGCCGCGTCCATGACGCTGGGCGAGAGACTGCCGGACCACGTGGAGCTGGCCGTCCCGATCCTGGCGGGGACGGCGGCGGAGGACGCGGGCGCGTGGGTGGCCGGCGCGCTGAGCGTCCTCGACAGCGACCCGTACACCCATGACGAGTTCCTGGCCTGGCAGGCGCACACCCGCCGGGCCTGGAAGCGCCGCCACCCGGACTGACCGTCTCGGACCTCCGCGAGCTGTCAGATGCCCGGGGCCACCCGCTCCAGCACGCGCAGCGAGCCCTCGACCGAGACCTCGGCGAACGCGCCCGACTCCAGGGCGCGCAGGTAGACGCGGTAGGGCGCCTGGCCGCCGTCGGCCGGGTCGGGGTAGATGTCGTGGAAGACCAGCGCGCCGCCCGGCATGACGTGCGGCGCCCAGCCCTCGTAGTCGCGGGTCACCGGCTCCAGGGAGTGGCCGCCGTCGATGAACAGCATGGCCAGCGGGCTACGCCAGAGCCTGGCCACCTGCTCGGACCTGCCGACGACGGCGATCACCTCGTCCTCCAGCTCGGCGGCGGCGATCGTGCAGCGGAAGGTCGGCAGCGAGTCCATCTTGCCGAAGCGGGGATCGACCAGCGTCGGATCGTGGTGGGCCCAGCCCGGCTGGATCTCCTCGGAGCCGCGGTGGTGATCGACGGTGACGACCACGGATCCGGCCTGCCTCGCCGCCGCGCCGAGATAGACGGCGGACTTGCCGCAGTAGGTGCCGATCTCGCAGATCGGGCCGAGCTTGCCGTACCGGCAGGCGGTCTCGAACAGGGCCAGCCCCTCGTTCGTCGGCATGAATCCCTTGGCGTGCTCCGCTGCGTACAGCAGCTCGGGCGGCATCGTCATAGCGCAGCACCCTAGTCGAACCGAACAACATTCCGGCGACCTCTTGCCGGGCATTCTGCAACCTGTTCTACTTGGCAGCGTGAATCAGCGCGCTCGCATCGCGATGTCCGACGACGACGTCACCGCCTTCCTCGAAGGGGCGCGCAAGCTCCAGCTCGCCACCATCAACCCCGACGGCACGCCGCACCTGGTGACCATGTTCTACGGGCTCGACGAGGGGCGCATCGCCTTCTGGACCTACGGCAAGGCGCAGAAGACGCGAAACCTGGAGCGCGATCCACGGGTGAGCTGCCTGGTCGAGGCCGGAGAGGAGTACGCCGAGCTGCGCGGCGTCCTGCTGTACGGCAAGGCCGAGCGGGTCGACGACCCCGAGCACGTCCTGGCCATCGGCATGGAGGTCGCCCGCAGGACGACCCCCGGCGTGGCCGACGAGCTGCTGCGTCCCTACGTCGAACACACCGGGCGCAAGCGGGTCGCGTACGTCGTCGAGCGCACCAAAGTGGTCTCATGGGACCACAGGAGGCTCACATGAGGATCAAAGTCGATGAAATGGTGTGCGAGGCCAACGCCGTGTGCATGGGGCTCGCACCCGAGGTGTTCGATGTGGACGACGACGACCAGCTCCACATCCTGCTGCCGGAACCGCCGCCGGAGCTGATGGAGCGCGTGCGCCACGCCGTCAGGTCCTGCCCCAAAGCCGCCCTCTCCCTCGAAGAACCGTCGTAGGAACCGTCGTAGGAGGAACCCCCCATGCGCGCCGCGCTTCTGCACGCCGTAGGCGATGACAAGCTCGACATCCGCGACGACGTCACCCTGGCCCCTGTCGGGCCCACCGACGTCCGGGTGCGGATCAGGGCCACGGGCGTCTGCCACTCGGACCTGTCGGCCATGTCCGGCGTGCTGCCGCAGCCCATGCCGCTCGTCCCGGGCCACGAGGGCGCGGGCGAGGTGGTCGAGGTGGGCGAGCACGTCACCTCGGTCAAACCGGGCGATCACGTGGTGATCAGCTGGCGTCCGTCCTGCCAGGAGTGCGACCTGTGCCTCGGCGGGCAGCCGTTCCTGTGCATGAAGTACGTCATCGAGGCGTTCACCAAGGGGAACTTCCGCTTCGGCGGCGGCAACACGGCGTTCGGCATGGCCGGATGCGGCACCTGGGCCGAAGAGATCATCGTCCCCTGGCAGGGCGCGATCAGGATCGACCCGGACGTGCCGTGGGAGGCCGCCGCGCTGATCGGCTGCGGCATCACGACCGGCGTCGGCGCGGCGATCAACACCGCCCGCGTCCGTCCCGGCTCGACGGTCGCGGTGATCGGCTGCGGCGGCGTGGGGCTCTCCGTCATCCAGGGCGCGCGCGTCTCCGGCGCCAGGACGATCCTCGCGATCGACCCGCTGGAGTCCAAGCACGAACTGGCCAGGAAGGTCGGCGCGACCCACGCCGTCACCCCCGAGCAGGTCCCGGACGCGCTCAACGAGCTCACCGGCGGCCAGGGCTTCGACTACGGCTTCGAAGTGGTCGGCAAGGCCGCCACCATCCAGAGCACCTGGCAGATCACCCGCGCGGGCGGCAACGTGGTCGTGGTGGGCGCCGGCGCCGTGGACGACATGGTGTCGATCTCGGCGTTCAGCCTGCTGTTCGAGGGCAAGAACCTGCTCTCCAGCCTGTACGGGGAGGCGGACGTGCGGCACGACTTCCCGTACTTCGCCGACCTCTACAAGGCGGGCCAGCTGGACCTGGAGTCGTTGATCAGCGCCAGAATCAGGCTGGCGGACCTCAACGACGCCGTAGCGGCCCTCAAGGGCGGCGAGGTCCTCCGCCAGATCGTCCTCATGGACTAGAGGCGAGAATGGGCTAGGAGCCGAGAATGGGCTAGGAGCGAGAACCCGACTGGCTCACCCGCTCGAACGCCGTGGCGACGTGCCGGGCGGCCAGGGGCGTCGCGGCGGCCGCGAGCGCGAAGAGTGCGGCGAGCACCGCCCAGGCCAGGCCGCCCGCGCTCTGCAGCAGCGCGGTGACCAGGACCGGGCCGAGCACGTAACGTCCGAACGAGCGGCCCATGCCGAACGCGGCGAGGTACTCGGCGCGGCGGTCGTCCGGAGCGATGGCGTATGACAACGTCCAGGCCGCCGGCACGGTGAGAAGTTCGCCGAGCGCCAGCAGGACGACGGCGAGCGCGAACAGGGCCACGGCCGCTTGTGCGGCGTACGGCGCGGCCCAGAACACCAGGCAGGACGCCGACAGCAGGACGCCGCCCGCCACCTGGCCGCGACGGGCGGCGGCCACCGTGCCGACGAGCCTGGCGGCGGGCAGTTGCAGGAGCACGCAGATGACGGTGTCCACCGCGTACAGCGGCCCGATCCAGGCTCGGGGGATGTGCCCGCCGCTGGCGAGCCAGAGCGGGAAGCCTAGATTCAGCACCGGCAGCCACAGTTGCAGGACGGTGTCGAGCGAGGCCAGCGCCAGCAGTCGACGGTCCCGGACCGCCGCGGTGCCGCGTGCCGCGCGCTCCCGTCTCACCGGCCGCTGAGCGATGGTCGCGAGCACGAGCGCGACCAGGACGTACGCACCAGCGTTGACCAGCAGTACGAGCCGGAATGTTCCGTTCTGCGCCGCGATCAGCCCACCCAGCGGGCCGCCGACGCTGATCCCCAGGTTGGCGATCGTCCGGTAGGCGGCCAGCACCCTGCCGCGCCGCTCGCCGTCGGCCAACTCCGCGACGAACGCCTGGGTGAGCGCGGCGATCGCCTGGTCGGCCACGGTGACGGCTGTCACGGCGGCCAGGAACCCCCACCACTCCCCCACCATCACGTAGGACGCGGTGCCGACCGCCCTGACCAGGTGCAGCACGACCAGCGTCCGGCGGACGCCGACCCTGTCTGCCACCCTGCCCAGCGGCGTGGCGAGCACCAGGGCCAAGCATCCGGCCACGCCGAGCCCGAGGCCGACCTGTCCCGCCGTCAGCCCCACGGCCTGGGTGAAGTAGACGGCCGAGAACGCCAGGAACAGCCCCGCCCCCAGATAGTCGACGAATCCGGCGGCGAGCAGCCTGAGTACACTATATTGCGTCACAAACCTAATATTCTGCCTCCAAGGGAGCAAGTGGGCAATGACCGATCCAGCCGAGGCCGTGAGCGAGACGCTCGCCGCCAACCTGCGTGCCGCCCGCCAGGAGAGGGGCTGGCGACTGGAGGACCTGGCGTCCAGGTCGGGCGTCAGCAGGGGGATGCTCCAGCAGATCGAGACAGGCCGGACCAACCCGAGCATCGCGACCCTGGCCAGGATCTGCGCCACGCTCGGCATCCCGATCGGCCGGCTCGTCGAGCCCCCGGAGGAGCTCGGACGGGTCGCGCGCGCCACGCAGTCGCCGATCAGCCCGGCGGGTCAGGCCGGCCAGGCACGACTTCTGATCAACGACGGCCAGGCGCCCTTCGTCGAGCTGTGGGACTTCCTGGTCGCCCCAGGCGACGAGATCCGCTCCGCGGGCCACCCGCAGGGCACCCGGGAGCTCCTGCACCTGAGGGAGGGAGTCCTTACGGTCACGGTCGGCGGCGCCGCCTTCGACCTGGGGCCCGGCGACGCGCTCAGGATGCGCGGCGACCGTCCGCACGCCTACCGCAACCCCGGCGACACACCCGCCCGCCTCACCATGACCGTCGTCTACTCGGGGAACCAGGACCCGCGCTTCTCCCGCACGCCGGAGCAGGAAGGGCGGCCGTCACCGATGTAGTATTCCTTCATTATGAATGACGTACATAAATTTGACCCCGACCCCGACGGCCACCTCTTCGACCCCCACGTGCGGAGCGCCATGACGGCGTTCCTCGGCGACGGCGACACCCTCACCCTGGAAGTGGCGGCGGCCGTCCGCACCGCCTTCCACGCGGTCGAGCGGATGCGCTCACACGGCAGCGAGGGGCGCGGCCTCAGTTCGGGCGCGCTCGACATCCTGATCCGCCTCAGCGCCGCCCCCGAGGACGGCGTCAGCATCGGCGATCTGGCCCAAGCGGCCGGGGTCAGCTCGCGGAACGTGACCGGCCTGGTCGACACGCTCGAACGCGACGGGCTGGTGCGCCGCGTCCCCGACCGGCACGACCGCCGCTCCGTGCTGGCCCAGATCACCCCCGACGGTCGGGCATGGCTGGAGTCCTTCCGGCGGCCGACGCAGATGGCCATGGCCGCGATGTTCCGCGGGTTCACGCCGTCCGAGCTGACGCAGTTCAGGCACCTGTGCCTGCGCCTCGCCGACAACCAGCAGCAGCTCGCCCAGTACCTCCAGGGAGAGAGCCGATGACCGCCCGAGAGACCGTCCGCGCGTACCACGAGGCGCGCTTCCGCGGGGACGTGGACGCCGCCGCCCAGCAGCTGGCGGAGCCGTTCAGCTTCCGGAGCCCGTTCATCACCTCGACCGACCCCGCCGGACACCTCGCGGGCCTGCCGGGGTTCGTCCAGGTGGTCACCGGGGTCGACCTGATCAGCGAGCTGTACGGCGACTCCGAGGCCACCCTCGTCTACGACGTCCACACCGCCACGCCCGCGGGCACCCAGCGCACCGCCGAGCACTTCCGCCTGGAGGACGACAAGATCACCTCGATCCTGCTCATCTTCGACGCCGCCCCCTGGCTGCCGATGTCAGGCCAGATCACCTGACCGCCGCCGAACGTCCATGGAGCCGTTTCGGTGGCTAGGCTCGAGCGGTGCAGGAGACGATCATCGCCGTCCATGACCTCTCGGTCGAGCTGGGCGGCAATCCGGTGCTGAGGGGGCTGGAGCTCAGTGTGGCTCCGTCCGAACTGGTGGCCGTCGTGGGGCCGAACGGGTCCGGCAAGTCGACGTTGCTCAGGTGCCTGGCGGGGTTGCAGCCGCCCACGAGCGGCACCGTCAGCGTGTTCGGCGCTCCCCCGGCCGACGACGCCGCGTTCTGGCGGCGCGTCGCGCTGCTGGGCGACGAGCCCGCCTGGTATCCCGGGCTGACCGCCGGCGAGCATCTGGAGCTGATCCGGGCCGTGCACGGCGAGCCGCGCATGACCGTCGAGGCGGCGCTCGACCTGTTCGCGCTGCGGGAACGCGCCGACGCCCCTCCGCTGAACCTGTCCACGGGGCAGCGCCAGCGGCTGTCGCTCGCCGCCGCGCTCCTCAGGCCCAGCAGCCTGCTGCTTCTGGACGAGCCTGAACGCGGCCTGGACGCCGGGTTCCGCGAGCGCCTGGGGACACTGCTCAGCGAGTACACGGCCGAGGGCGGCACCGTGGTCATGGCCACCCACGACCCGGCCCTGGCCGGCCACGCACGCCAGGTATCCCCGACGGACGGGCGGGTCGCCGCATGATCCCTCAGGGAGCGGGGTCGGTTCGCGCGGTCCGGACGTTCGTGCGGGCCCGGGGGCGTGCGCCCGTGAGCCTGCTCGACCGGTACGTCGTACTGTTCGCGCTGGCGATGGCCGCGGCGGTCGCGGGGCATCCGGTCTCGTCGGCGCTGGCGGGCCTGGCAGGGCGGGTCGAGGTCGCGCAGGTGGGGCCCGGGGTGGCGTTGGTGGTGCTGGCGTACGCGGGGTTCGTCGCCGCCGCCCGCGCCGCCGGGCCGGTCGTGGTGACGGCCACCGACGCCGCGTGGCTGGTCCTGTCGCCGCTGGACCGGCGGGGCGTCCTGGGCAGCACGGGACGCGTCCTGCTGCTGGTCTCCGTCGTGGCGGGCGCGGGGCTCGGGCTCGGCCTGCTGGCGGTGCTGGGCGCCCCTGACCAACTGGTCTGGCGGCTGGTGGCGGCGCTGGTGCTCGGCGTGTCGGCGTCCGCCGGCGGGATGGCGCTGGCGGTGCTCGGGCAGGCGTCGCAGTCCTGGCACGCCTGGGTGACTGCCGGGCTGGTCGCGCTGCTGGTGGTGGCCGTGGTCGCCGCCAGCGGTCAGGCGCGCGGCGTGCTCGCCGCCGTCGCCGCCGCGCCCCTTCCCGCCGTGGCGGCTGCCGCTTCGGCCGCCGTGCTGACATCCACCCTGCTGATCCGGCGAGCGTGGGCGGCGCTCGCCCGCATCCCGTCCCGGACGATCCTGGCGGCCTCGACCCGCGCCGGGCACGTCGCGACCGCCACCGTCACCCTGGACCCCGGCGCCCTCACCTGGATCGCCGAGGACAACCACTGGCGAGCCAGGAGCCTGCGCTCCAGGCCGTGGCCGTCGCCGCTCCGCGTCCACAACACCCGCCTGACCGCCCCGCTCGCACCGGCCTGGCAGGGCATCACCCGGCTGACCGCGCCGTTCGTGCTCGCCTGGCAGGACTGGCTGCGTGCCGGCCGGCGAACATCTCGACAGGGCCGCCGCCCAACGCCACGGTGTGCTCTGCCACGG
>NZ_JBEXUP010000127.1:0-24290 GCF_040614375.1 Nonomuraea sp. NPDC005983 | reverse complement strand
GCATCCTGTCCCACAGTCTCGCCCGCGCCCGCGCTGCGAGCTGCTGCGTAAGCAGCACAGGAATCCTCCACATTCATGTGGAGGAGCACGTCAAGCGATCGTGCAACTCGACGACTACGGGCTGCCGTTCGACAGGAAGGCCAAGAACGAGATCACGGCCGCGGGGCTGGCCACCATGCAGGCGATCAACGCCACGGACGAGCCGGTCCACCCCGAGGACCCGCGGATCCGAGGCGTCCGGCACGTGTACTTCGCCGCGCCGGGATCCGACGCGTCGTACTCGCGCCACGCCATGTCCATCTATCCCGGCTGGTTCGACCGGTCGCCGTGCGGCACCGGCACCAGCGCGCGGATGGCGCAGTTGCACGCCCGCGGCGAGCTGGAACTCGGCGCTGATTTCGTCAACGAGTCCTTCATCGGCTCGCAGTTCACCGGCCGCCTCGTCGAGGAGACGACCGTCGCCGACCGCAGGGCCGTCGTGCCGACGGTCACCGGACGGGCCTGGATCACGGGCACCGCTCAGTACTTCCTGTCACCCGACGACCCCTTCCCCGCAGGCTTCGAGCTTTGACCACCCATCCGCAAGGAAGGACACGTCTCCCCATGGCCTCCACGATTCTTGGCCGAATTCCGTTCGACGAGGACCGTATCGCCAAGGACGTCGCCCGGCTCGCGTCCATGCCCGTCCCGCAGGAGCCGTACCGGGTGGGGGTCTTCGGCCTGGGGCACGGGCTGGCCGAAGGAGTGTCGCCCGCGGTCATGAGTGCCCTTCCGCTGGCCCTTGGCCTTCCCGGCTGGCTCGTGCTCGCCACCCTGCTCCTCGTCGCCGGCCTGGCCTGCCACCCCCTCCTGACCCGTGTCTCCCGGACGGCAACCCGCTCCGCCGGATGAGCGGCAACTTCCTGAACGAGCCTGAACAGCGCTGAACACCTGTGAACGGGCCTCGCCGTGTTCTGATATCGATCTTGACAGTCCGACGAGAGATGACGCCGAGCGCATCGGCGGCCTTACTCACGGTTGACTATCGTGACTTAACCGGAATACTGGATCTTCCGTTAGGCCGTCGTTCCAGTGAGACCGAGGATGCCAATGTTGCTTGGCCCCGCCATGCCTCAGGCAGAGCCGCACCAGGCACGCAGCGGTGTCGGCCACGCGGGGCAGCGCGCGCCACGCCGACGCGGCCCCACCCGGCCGCCGCGCGAGAGCGACACGCGCCGCTAGCACAGGCCCTTCGGCGGTCGACATTTCCCGCCGGCCCCCCAACCCCAGGACTGTCATGCCGCCAGACTTCTTCAGCGTCCCGATAGTGATCGGCTTCGCCGTACTCGCCCTCGCGGGCGTGGTGATCCTCCACATGCGCCTACGCCGACGCCTCGCCCAGGTCCGTGGGCAGCTCGTTCAGGCCCGTCAGGCGCAGGAGCACCTGACGCGCGAGACCAGCGCCAGGAACCAGCGGCTGGTGCAGGCCGAACGCCAGGCTCAAGACGGCGCGGGGGTGCTGCGCGAGGCGCGCGCCCAGCAAGACCTCGTGCGCGCCGAGACCGAGCACCTGATCTCGAAGCGGATCCCCGCCTTGCTGTCTCACCTGCGCGCCCCGCACGTGATCGTGCCCGGCGTGCAGAACCAGGCTCTCGCCGGGACGGACGTCGACATGCAGCACCGCGCCATTCTGGACGCGTTCGCCCGCGGCGTGCGTGACGAAGGCGAGCGCATCGACGAAGCGGCCCAGGCGGTCGTCAGGGGCGCGATGTCCCGGGTGCAGACCCAGGCGTTGCGCGCCCAGGACCTGCTCGCCGGCGTGCAGCAGCGCTACAGCGGCGACGAGCACACGGCGCTGCTGCGCGAGGTGCTGGGGCTCGACATGTTCAACGAACTGATCATCCGCCGGGTGCAGGTCACTGGCATCGCCTGTGGCGCCACGCCCGGCCTGTCGCGCGATGACACCTATCTGGTGGACCTGGTGGTGGGCGCCATCTCCCGGGTGGAGAACTTCGAGCAGCGCATCGAGGGGCCGGCCAACCACCTGCGCCGCCGGATCGGGGTCGCCGCCCGTGCCGCGGAGCCGATCCTGTTCATCACCTCCGAGCTGCTGGCCAACGCGGTCCACCACTCCCACGGCACGCTCAAGGTGACCGTCGCCGTGCACGAGACCAACAGCGGCGCCGCCATCGTCATCGACGACGCCGGCGTCGGCCTCAACGAGGAACAGTACGCCCGGGCGACCCAGCTTTTGAGCGGCACCCACCCGGTCCGCTTGGTCGACCTGGGCAACCCGCCCCGCACCGGGTGGGCCGCCATCGGCCGCCAGGTCGCGCACTTCGGCATGCAGGTCACGGTCAAGAAGAGCGCCTTCGGCGGCGTCCAGGCCGTGCTGAGCATTCCCACCGCCCTGCTGGTGGAGATGCCGGAGGACAGTCGGCCGTCGGTGCTGGCACCTGAGCCGGTCCGCGCCGCCGTGCCGGCCGCCGCCACGGCCATCCGGCCGCAGCCCGTGGCGGCCTCGCGACCGGAGCCTGTGGCCTCCTCCGTACGTCCCGAGCCCGCGGCGGCGCTCCATCAGGAACCTCCGGCCGCGCCCGAACAACGGCGGGCCTCGGCCGAGGACCTGGCGCAGCTGCCGCAGCGCCGCCGCCAGCCGCCGCGGTCCGCGTCCGGTTCCAGGCTCACCGGGAGTTCCGGCAGCTCTGACGGTGCGGCCGACAAGGTGCTCACCACCCCGGAGGAGGCTCAGAAGCGGTGGGGAGACTTCCAGGTCGGAGCCGAAGCGGGCCGCCGCGAGGCGCTCCCGCCCCAGCAGCATGACTTCACCGAAGGGAACTGAGCGCTCCATGGACACTCACAGCGCTTCCGGCCGTGTTCAGACCAAGGGGCGCCCGTTGTCCCTCGACGTGTCCTGGGTCCTGTCGCCCCTGCTGGCACTGCCCGGTGTCGCCCGCGGCGTGGTGCTGAGCCGTGACGGGCTCATCCTCGGCGGCTCGGCCGACCTGACCGCCGAGACCGGCGAACGCGCCGCCGCCATGACGAGCTCCGTACTGGGAGCCGCCCGCGCCCTGTGCGACGGCCTCAGCAACGGCGCCGACGGCGAGGTGGTGGACGTCGTCATCTCCGCGGGCAGCGGCTACTACTACATCGCCCCGGCCGGTGACCGCGCCGCCATCGTGGTCGCGGCCACCGGGGCGGTCAACATCGGCTCGCTGGCCTACGAGGTGCAGCTCCAGGTGCAGAAGCTGATCAAGGCTCTCAACGAGGCGAGCGCGGCCAGGGCGCCGGGCGCTCGGGCATGACCTCCGGACGGCAGCGGCGGCGGGTCGTCCCGGATTACATGGCCGCCGCGAGGTTGACCGTGCCCGAGCACATCAGCGTCGAGCGCACGACCCTGGTCTACATCGCGCCCGACGCCGCCACCAACGGGCTGGACCCTCCGGGGTCGCATCTGCTGGCCCTGCTGGAGGACGGGCCGTTGTCGGTGTACGAGTGCGCCGCGCACCTGGGCCTGCCGTACTGCGTGGTGCGGTTACTCGTCGCCGGGCTGGCCGGCGGCGGAACGCTGCTGACCCGCGATCCGCCAGCCGCCGACATGCCCGACATCGAGATCTTGGAGTTGGTACTCAGTGGCCTCCGCGCCCTCTGACAGCCGTATCAGTGCCGAGCACATCCCGGTCAAGCTGGTCATCGCCGGGCCGTTCGGCGTGGGCAAGACGACCATCGTGGGCGCGCTCTCGGAGATCAAGCCCCTCAACACCGAGGAGGTGCTCACCCAGGCGGGCACGCTGGTCGACGACCTCAGCGGCGTGAACGAGAAGACGACCACGACCACCGCCATCGACTTCGGCCGCCTCACCCTGCCCGGCGTGGTGCTCTACCTGTTCGGGGCGCCGGGCCAGACCCGGTTCCAGGTGCTGTGGGACGAGCTGGTCCACGGCGCGCTGGGGGTGCTGGTGCTGGCCGACACCCGCCGCATCGACGACAGCTTCGCCGTCCTCGACCTGGTGGAGAACGCCGGCATCCGCTACGCGGTGGCCGTCAACCACTTCCCCGACTCGCCGGACTACCCGCCGGACGCCCTGCGCCAGGCGCTCGACCTGGACCCGCGCACGCCGCTGGTGGTGTGCGACGCCCGCGACCCCGCCTCCGCCCGCGCCTCGCTGATCGCGCTGGTGGAGCACATCAGAGAGCTGGTGCTGTCATGACCCTGCGCTACCTGCCCGAGGCCGGCCGCCTGTACGGGCCCGAGTACGCCAGGGACCCGCAGGCGATCTACGCGGAGCTGCGCCGGCGGCACGGCGCGGTCGCGCCCGTGGAAATCGCCCCGGGCATCGAAGCCCACCTGGTGATCGACTACCAGGCCGCCGTGGACGTGCTCACCAACGCCGGCGGCGTCTGGAGCAAAGACCCCAGAGCCTGGCAGGCCCGGCTCCCCGGTACCCCGGAGGCCGCCGGGATGATCGCCATGCTCGGCCACCGCCCGAACGCGCTGTTCTCCGACGGGGCCGAGCACGCCCGCTACCGGAAGGCGATCTCCGACTGCTTCCAGCAGGTCCAGCCACACAAGCTGCGCCAGATGGTGATCGAGGTGTGCGACTCGCTCATCAGCCGGTTCGCCGCAAAGGGCGAGGCCGACCTGGTCGCCGACTTCGCCCGGATCATCCCGGCCCGCATCTTCAACCTGCTCTTCGGGCGGCCCGACTCCGACAGCGCCGGCCTGACCCAGGCCCTGTCGGACCTGATGGAGGCTGACGGCGAGACGGGCGCGCGGGGCAGCGAGGCGTTCAGCCGCTACATCGGCGAGCTGATCCAGGCCAAGTACGCCGAGCGGGGGGACGACCTGACCTCCTGGTTCATCGACCATCCGGCCGCGCTGCAGCCCGACGAGCTGGCGCAGACCATCGTGCTCGTGACGGCCGCCAGCTACGAGCCCACGGCCAACCTGATCTCCAACACGATCTCCCGGATGGTCAGTGATGACCGCTACTACAGCTCGCTCACCAACGGCGCGCTCAGCACATACGACGCCCTTATGGAGGCCCTGCGCGCCGAGCCCGCCATGTCGAACTACGGCCCATACTTCGTGCGCCAGCCCGTGCACTTCCACGGCACCTGGATCCAGCCGGCCGAGCTGGTCCTCGTCTCCTACGCCGCGGCCAACACCGAGCCTGTCAACGTGCCCGAGGAGCTGCGCTCCGACGGCGGCGCGTACCTGGGTTTCGGCGCCGGGCCGCACCGCTGCCCGGCCAGCGACCCGGCCGTGGTCATCGCCATGACCGCGATCGAACGCCTGACCTCTCACCTGTGCGACCTCGAACTGACCGTGCCGCGCGAAAAGCTGGATTGGCGGCCCGGCCCGTTCCACCGTGCGCTGGCTCAGCTGCCGGTGCGCTTCACCCCCATCCACCCTGATCAGCCAGGAGATTCCCCTTGGGCAGCACAGCCCCCGTCGTCCTCGACCCCTTCGGAGCCGACCTCCCCGGTGAGGTCCGCCGGCTACGTGACCTCGGCCCCCTGGTCCTCGTAGAGCTAGCAGGAGGCATCCCAGCCTGGGCCGTCACCCGGCACGACCTGCTCAAGCAGCTCATCCTCGATCCGCTGGTGAGCAAGGACAAGCGGCACTGGCGGCTGCTGCCCCAGGTGGCCGACGAGCCCGGCTGGACCTGGATCATGACCTGGATCGGCGTGTCCAACATGCTCAGCGCCTACGGCGAGGAGCACCGCCGGCTGCGCAAGCTGATCGCTCCGAGCTTCACCGCGCGCCGTAGCAAGGCCATGCAGCCGATCGTCGAGGATCTCGTCGCGGAGCTGCTGGACGCCATGGCCGCGCTGCCGCCGGGCCAGGTCGTCGACCTGCGCAGCGCCTACGCCCACCCGCTGCCGATGCAGGTGATCTGCGAGCTGTTCGGTGTCCCCGCGGACATGCGGGTGGAGATGGCCCAGATGATGGAGGCCATCATGGATACCACCGCCACCCCGGAGCAGGCGGCGGCCACGGCGGCGCAGATCGGCACCGTGCTGCCGGCCCTGGTCGCCTACAAGCGCGAGCACCCGGGCGATGACCTGACCACTGAGCTGATCAACGTCCGCGACAGCGGTGACTCGCTCAGCGACGATGAGCTGCGCGACACCCTGCTCCTCCTCATCGCGGCCGGGCACGAGACCACAGTCAACCTGATCGGCAACGCCGTGCACGCTCTGCTCACCCATCCGGACCACCTCCGGCGCGTCCTGGCGGGAGAGATCTCTTGGGAGGCGGTGATCGAGGAGACGCTGCGCTGGGCGCCGTCGATCGCCAACCTGCCACTGCGGTTCGCCATCGAGCCGATCGAGATCGGCGGCGTACGGATCGAGGCGGGTGACGCGATCATCACCAGCTACCTGGCGGCCGGGCACGACCCCGACCAGCACGGCCCGGACGCCGACCGGTTCGACCCGACCAAGGAACGCGACGAGCACCTGGCCTTCGGCATCGGCGTGCACCGCTGCATCGGGGCTCCACTCGCCCGCCAGGAGGCGCTCACCGCGCTGCCCGCGCTGTTCGCCCGGTTCCCGGACCTGCGGCTGGCCGAGGGCGAGACCGAGTCGGCGCACGTCCCGTCCTTCATCGCGCACGGCTGGAGCAGCCTGCCGCTCCTGCTGCACCGCTGACCCTCACCGGCGACGCGCGTTTCCCGTGAGGGGACGTGGAGGAGGTTCCGGCCGGTGCCGTCGAGGCTGACCACAGGGCTCAGCTCAGCGACGCATCGGCCGTTCTCCGTCGAGAATGTGGAGGTGTACCGCCTCCGGCCAGGTCCAGGGCGGGCTTCGCTACGGGCGGCTGAGGTTGCTGGTCCAGGCGTCGATCTTGGCCTGCCACTGCGCCGGGTCCTCCGGGCGGCCGGGGACGCCGGGGCGCGTCTGCCACGGGAGGGGGCCCGACTCGTGGCGGTACTCCACGCCGATCGCGTCCAGGCGGGGCAGGTGCGCCGCCAGACGGGTGCGGAAGTCCGCCAGGTCGCGCTCCGCCGAGCTCCACACGGTTTCGGCGAAGGCCGCCATGCGGGGGAAGGCCATGTAGTCGACGCGGCGGTTGGAGTCGATCAGCTCGGTCCAGATGCCGCACTGCGAGCCGAGCACCCGCGACGCGGCGGGGCTGTCGCGTAGCTCGGACGGGACGGGGTCGAAGGCGTAGACGTCCTCCAGGGTCAGGACCGTCCCGAAGGGGATCGGCTCGTCCTGCCCCGCCCCCTGCCGGTAGTCGAAGTACACGGACGTGTTCGGGCAGGTGATCACGTCGTGCCCGGATCCGGCCGCCGCCACCGCCCCGAGGTCGCCCCGCCAGGACGCCACGACGGCCCCCGTGGCGAGCCCGCCTTCGAGGATCTCGTCCCAGCCGATGAGCCTGCGTCCCCGGGCCGTCAGGTACTCGGCGAACTGGCGGATGAACCAGCTCTGCAGTTCCTCCTCGTCGCGCAGGCCCAGCTCGCCGATGCGGCGCTGCGCGGCGGCGCTGGCCCGCCACTGGTCCTTGCGGCACTCGTCGCCGCCCACGCACACGTACGGGCTGGGGAACAGCTCCAGCACCTCGTCGAGGACGTCCTGGAAGAACTTGATCGTCGCGTCCTCCACGTTGAGCACGTTCTCCCCCACCCCCCACGTGGTGCGGACCTCCAGCGGGGTGTCGAGGTTGCCCAGCTCGGGGTAGGCGGCGATGGCGGCCTGGGTGTGGCCGGGCAGGTCGATCTCGGGGACGACGGTGATGTGCCGGCGCGCGGCGTAGGCGACGATCTCGCGCAGGTCGTCCTGGGTGTAGTAGCCGCCGTGCGGGCGGCCGTCCATGGCGCCGTTCCAGCCGGTCTGGCTCTCCTTGCGCCACGCGCCGACCTCGGTGAGCCTCGGGTAGCGCTTGATCTCGACGCGCCAGCCCTGGTCGTCGGTGAGGTGCAGGTGGAGGACGTTGAGCTTGTGCAGGGCCATCAGGTCGATGAACCGCAGCAGATCATGCTTTGTCATGAAGTGCCGGGCGACGTCGAGGATGCAGCCACGCCAGCCGAACCTCGGCTCGTCCTCGATCTGGACGGCGGGCAGCGCCAGCGGCCCGCCCGTCCCCGCCTTCCTCAGGGCGGAGGCGGGCAGCAGCTGCCTGAGCGTCTGCGCTCCGTAGAACACCCCCGCCGGGCCGCCCGCGTCGATCTGCACGCCGTCCTCGGCGACCGTCAGCCGGTACGCCTCGGGCGGCAGGTCGTCCAGGCCCAGCGTGATCGTCCCCGGGCCCGGCCTGCCGGGCAGCAGCTCGCCCCCGGTGACAGGGCTGAGCTCGCCGCGCAACCAGGCGGCCACCTCGGCGAGCGCCGGGTCCGCTGCGAGCGCGGTGTCCCGGTCGAGGATGAATCGCCCTGGACGGCTCCGGTAGTGGACGGGCTTGGGAACGATCATTACCGGGATCCTCCTAGTGACAGGTGATGACGGCGTCGGCGAAGTCGGCGTGGTCGGACGTGGCGTTGTCGCCGCCGTTGGTCGCGACCAGCCGCACGTAGCGGGCGCCCTCGACGGACGCGGTGACCTTTCTGGCCGGTTGGGCCCCGGTGACCAGGCCGGAGTGGGCGACCCTGCCGCCGTCGGCCCACACCTCGAGGTCCACCGACCCGGCCTGGCCCACCTCGTCGTCGACGCCGGCCTGGAACTCCACGGTCGAGCAGCGCCCGGCGGTGTAGTACTCGATGTCGGCCGGGGCGTGCGCGCCGAGGCCCTTGGCGTACCTGACGCCCTCGATGGTGAGGGGGCGCCCGTCGCCGGCGGCCTTGTCGCCGTTGCTGGTGTCCTTCTCGACGGGGCCGAAGTAGTTCTTGACGTTGGTCCAGGTCAGGTCGCTCAGGTAGGACGTGCCGGGCCCCGGCGCCTGGGCGACGGTGACCACGGCCGCCCCGCCGACCTTGCCTCCGCCGAAGGTGACGGCCGCCGGCAGGTCGTGGTTCCTCCGTTCGGCGGAGGCGGGCGCGGTGAGCGCCCACGTCACCGTGAACGTCGCGCCGCCGTCCAGCGTCGCGGCCTTCCTGGACGTCCGCGCGCTCGCCTGCCACCCGTCCGGCACGGCCAGCGTCACCTCCAGGTCGCGCAGCCGCCCGGTCGCCCCGGTGTTCGTGACCCGGGTGACGACCTCGCCCTCCTTACCCGGTTCCAGCACCGACGGCCGGTCGTCGCCGAGGAACCTGGCCGGGTCCACCTCGAACGTGACCAGCGGCGGCGCCTGCTCCCGGCTCTCGGAGACGCGGTAGAGCACGGCCCCGTGCGCGGGCACCTGGGCCGACAGCGCGCCCTTGGTGGAGGTGACCGCGCCGGTCCACAGCTCCTCGACCCGGTAGCGGGAGTCGCCGAGCGTGGTGGAGATCGTCGCCGCCCTGTCGCTCTCGTTGAACAGCGCGATCGCCCGATCGCCGTTGCTCAGCGGCTTGGACAGCACGTGGTACCAGCCGTCGCTCTTCACCAGCCGGCCCTGCGTCCCGAGCCCGTCCTGGTTGACGGCGATCACCTTCGGGTTGGCCACGACCGCGGCGGGCGCCTTGGCCGGGTCCGCCTGCAGGATCAGCGGGGCCGCGCCGATCGCCCAGAGCGTGAACTGGGTGCGGTACTCGGCCTCGGTCATGCCGCCGCCACCGGCCTGGATCAGGTCGGGGTCGGCCCAGCTGCCCGGCCCCGCGTACTCGGCGCGGAGCTGGTTGAACTCCCAGACGTCGACCATGGTCGGGTAGTTGTCAGGCAGGGGCTTGTTGTAGACGTTGGTCCGCCAGGTGGTGGCCCCCGCGTCCTTGGCCCACAGCCAGGGCACGGTGCTGCCGTCCTCGTTGTTCATCGCGAACGCCACCGAGCCGCCGAGCGCCTGCCGCATGCGCGGGAACAGGGTCTGCGCGATCTGCTGGACGTTCTGCCCGGGGAAGTCGGCGGTGGGGACGTTGCACCAGTCGTACTTGACGTAGTCCACGCCCCAGCCCTTGACCTGCTCGGCGTCGGCGGCCTCGCTCTTGTAGGAGCCGGGGCCGCCGCCCGAGCACGCCTTGGTGCCGGCCGAGAGGCTGAGCCCGAGCTTGAGCCCCTTGGCGTGGACGTAGTCGGCGAGCGCCTGGACGCCGCCGGGGAAGCGGGTGGCGTCGGCGGCGAGCCTGCCGTCGGCTCGCTGAGACGCCTGCCAGCAGCCGTCCAGGATGACGTAGCGGTAGCCGAGCGGGGCGAGGGCCGCCAGCGCGTCGGCCGCCTGCCGCACCGACGTCTCGGAGACGGAGCAGCCGAGGGAGCGGCTGCTCCAGCCCATCGGCGGGCCGGCCGGCGCGGCCTGCGCCGGCTCGGCCCGGGCGGGTAACGGCACGACGAGCATGGCGAGGAGGGCCGCCGCGAGGGCGGCCTGGGGTGTGCGCATGAGGGGTCCCGTCAGGCTGGGTTGAGGCTGGGGCGGCCCGGCTCGATCACGAACGAGCCGGAGGTGTAGGCGGGGGCGTACGGCTCGGTGACGCGCGACAGGGAGCGGAAGTCGACCTTCATCTCGCGGTCGCTGATCCGGCTCCGGACGTAGCCGCGGCGGCCGTTGAAGAACTTCACGTGCGGGTTCTCGTTCAGCAGGACCTGTGTGTTGGGGTACTCGTCCATGCCGTTGCCCGCGCTGGTGACCGAGGTGGTGACCAGCTCGACGGCGACGGACTTCGACTCCGGGTCCTGATGATCGCGCTTGACCTCGCCCGCCCAGTGCGAGTGGACGTCGCCGGTGAGGACGACGGCGTTGCGCCGGTAGTCGTCGATGGCGGCGGTCAGGCGGTTGCGGGAGGCGACGTAGCCGTCCCAGCCCTCGTTGGAGTAGCCCTTGCCCGCACCGTTGGTCCAGTCCATCTCCATGAAGAAGACCTGCTGGCCGAGCAGGTCCCAGGTGGCCTCGGAGTTCTTCAGCGCGCCGTCGAGCCAGGCCTCCTGGTCCTTGCCGAGGATGGTCCTGTTCGGGGCCAGCCGCTCCTGGCAGTCGGGGCCCACGGTGCCGCTCTTGCCGGTGCAGGCGTACAGGTCGCGGTACTGGCGGGTGTCGAGCAGGTGCAGGTTGGCGACGGCGCCCCAGCGCAGGCTCCGGTACAGCTTCAGCGCGGCGCCGTCGGGCCGCTGCGCGCGGCGCAGCGGCATGTTCTCGTAGTACGCCTGGAACGCGTCGGCCCTGCGCTTGAGGAACGGCGGGTCGGGCTGCTCGGGGACGTCGCCCGCCCAGGCGTTCTCGATGTCGTGGTCGTCCCAGACCACCACCCAGGGGGCGATGGCGTGGGCCAGCTGCAGTTCGGGGTCGGCCTTGTGCTGGGCGTGCCGGAGGCGGTACCCGGCCAGGTCGAAGCACTCCCCTCCGGCCTGGTCGCGTACCGGGTACTTGTAGTCGCCGTACTCGTAGATGTAGTCGCCGAGGAAGGCGATCAGGTCGGGGTGGTCCTCGGCCATCCGGCGGTACGGGGTGAACCAGCCGGTCTGGTAGTCGGCGCAGGACGTGAACGACAGGTTGAGCTCGCGCCCCCGGGTGCCGGCGGCGGGGGCGGTGAGGGTGCGGCCCACCGGGGAGAGCTCGTTGTCGGCCTTGAACCGGTAGAAGTACTCGGCGCCCGGCTGGAGTCCCTCCAGCTCGACGTGGACACTGTGGGCCGCCTCCGGCCGGGCCACCTCGACCCCGCGCTGCACGACCTGCCGGAAGTTCTCGTCCTTGGCCACCTGCCACTGCACCGGGACGGGGCGCTGCGGCATGCCGCCCAGCCCGTCCAGGGCGATCGGGTCGGTGGCGAGCCTGGTCCACAGGACCACGCCGTCGGGGGTGGGCTCGCCGGAGGCGACACCGAGCTGGAAGGGGTCGGACAGGGGAGCACGGCGGGCCGCCGCGCGCACGGGTGAGGCACCCAGTGCGGCGGCCAGGCCCACGCTCGCGCCCCCGGCGATCAGCGAACGCCGGGTGATCATGGAGTTCCTCACTTGACGGTCGCGTTTCCCTCGGTGACGGCCTGGTCGGCGGCCTGCTTGGGCGCGAGCTTGCCGAGGTACATCTCGTTGAAGATGTCGTTGAGCTTGGTCTCGAAGCCGGTGAAGCCGGTCGTGACCGGCAGGGCGAAGGTGGTGCCCTGCGACTCCTCGACGAACGGGGAGACGTCGAGGTTCTTGGTCTTCCAGAAGTCGACGTAGCCCTGGCTGAGGCCGTTGAGCGCGGGGAAGACGTAGCCGGCGTCGGCCATCATCTTCTGCGGCTCCTGGCTGCCGAGGTAGGCGGCGAGCTTCATCGCCTCCTCAGGGTGCTTGCTCTTGGCGTAGACGGCCTCCGCCAGGCCGTTGAGGTTGACGGCGCGTCCCGCAGGACCTTCCGGCATGGCGGCGACGCCCAGCTCGAAGCCGGCCTCGGGGGCGACGAACGGCAGCAGCGCGTTGTTGGCGGGGAACATCGCCACCTCGCCCGCCTTGAACATGTCGGTGACCTTGCCGGTGGGCGGGTTGGTCTGGGTGGCGGGCGGCGAGACGTGGTACTTGTTCACCAGGTCCACGCCGAACTGCAGCGCCTGCACCGACGCGTCGTCGTTGAAGGTGTACTTGCCGAACGGCTGGTCGAGCAGCTTGCCGCCGTTGGAGCTGACCCAGTTCATCCACTGCGTCTGGTAGTGGTTCCAGGACGCGAAGCCGTAGGTCTTCACCTTGGCGGGGTCGAAGCCGGGCTCGTCGGGGTGCTTGCCGGCCTCGTCCACGGTGAGCTTGCGGGCCGTCTCGAGCAGGGTGCCGGTGCCGTCGGGCTTCCAGGTGAGCTTGTCCGGCATCTCCACGCCGGCCTTCTTGAACAGGTCCTTGTTGTAGAGCAGGCCGACGATGCCCCAGTCCTTCGGGACGCCGTACGGCTTGCCCTGGTAGGTGAAGGTGTCGACGACCGTCTTGTGGTACTTGGACGGGTCGAGCTTGGCCGGCGTGACGTCGGCGAGCACGCCCTTGGTGACGTACTCGGGGAACTGGGTCGGCGACATCCAGAACACGTCGGGCGCGGTGCCCGCGACGGCGTCGGCGGTCAGCTTGGTCCAGTACTGGTCGTAAGGGAGCAGCTCGATCTTGACGTCGATGCCCGGGTTGGCCTTCTCGAAGGCCGCCATGACCTTCTCGTAGCCGACCTTCTGCTGGTCGTCCCAGAGCCGGTAGGTCAGCGTGACCTTGCCGGAGCCGGAGTCGGAGCCGCCGCCTGAGCCGCAGCCGGTGAGGACGAGGGTGGCGACGCCCAGCAGGGCCACGGCTCGGCGGATGTCGCGCGTTCGGGGGGATTTCATGTGTCTCCTACTTGAGACCGGTGAGGACCACCGACCTGACGATGTACTTCTGGAAGAAGACGAAGATCGCGACCATCGGCACCAGGGCGATCAGGCCGCCGGCCATCATGAGGTTGTAGTCGACGCCGATGCCGACCTTGAGCGTGGCGATGGCCACCGTGATCACCTTGGTCTCGTCGCCGCTCGTGATGATCAGCGGCCACAGGAAGCTGTTCCAGGACGAGATGACGGTGATGATGGTGAGCGTGCCGATGGCCGGGCGGCACAGCGGCAGCAGGATCCGCACGAGGATCGTCAGCGGGCCGGCGCCGTCGATCCGCGCGGCCTCCTCCAGCCCGGCGGGCAGGCCCTTGAAGAACTGCCGCATCAGGAAGATCCCGTACGGTGTGCCGAGCACGTACGGCGCGAGCAGGCCGGCCCAGGTGTTGACCAGGTTCAGCTCGCGCATGATGAGGAACAGCGGGATCACCGTGACCGCGCTCGGCACCATCATGGTCGCGACGTACAGCCAGAACAGGACGTCCCTGCCCCTGAACCGCAGCCTGGCGAAGGCGTAGGCGGCGAACGTGGTGAACACCAGCTGGCCGAGCGTGAGCAGCCCGGTCATGACGACGGTGTTGAGGATGTACCGGGGGAAGTCGCCGCCGAGGATCTCGGTCAGGTTGGCGGTGGTGGGCGGGATGCCCGGTAGCCACGGCTGGGTGCTGTTGAGCTGGCGCTGGGTCTTGAACGCCGTCAGCACCACCAGCAGGTACGGGAAGACGGAGATGAGGGCGCCGACAGCGAGCGTGGCGTAGAGCGCGATTCGCTTGGTCATGAGTCTCTCAGCTCAGGTCGTAGGTGGTGCGCTTGCCGAAGAACCTGACCTGCACCAGCGTCACCGTCAGGATGATCACGAAGAGCAGCACCGACAGCGTCGAGGCGTAGCCGAAGTCGAACTGCTTGAACGCGGTGTCGAAGATCCGGAAGTTGAGCACTTCGGTGCTGCGGCTCGGGCCGCCGTTCGTCATCACGAACACCGTGTCGAAGATCTGGAACGCCCCGATCAGGTTCGTCACCATGACGAAGAACATCGTGGGGTTGAGCAGCGGCAGCGTCACCTTCCAGAACCGCTGGGCCGGGGTGGCGCCGTCGGTCGAGGCCGCGTCGTACAGCTCCTTCGGGATGCCCTGCAGCCCGGCCAGGAAGAACAGCATGTTGTAGCCGGTGTGCTGCCAGACGGTCACCAGCGCCACGGCGGGCAGCGCCCACGCGGAGTCGGACAGCCAGTCCGGCCCCGTGACGCCGACCAGGGCCAGCGCGCTGTTGATCGCGCCGTCACGCGGGTCGAAGATCCAGTTCCAGATCAGGCCGAGGACGATCGGCGTCGCCATCCAGGGCACGACGAACAGCGAGCGGTAGAACCTGATGCCCTTGATCCGCTGGTTCAGCAGCATCGCGAGCGCCAGGGCCAGGACCGTCTGCAAGGGGACGCAGAGGAGCACGTAGCCGACGGTCACCCAGAGCGAGTGCCACGTCTGGCCGTCACCCGCGAGGCGGCGGTAGTTCTCCAGGCCGACGAAGGCCGGCGCCGACAGCAGCTCCCAGCGGAAGAAGCTGAGCGCGAAGACGATGACGACCGGGAGCAGCAGGAACGCCACCACGCCGAGCAGGCTGGGGCCGATGAACAGGTAGGCGTACCAGTCGCCGAACCTCCGCGCCCGTGTCCTGGTCCGCTTCGGCGCGCTCTCCGCCTGGCCCACCGGCTCGCGCGTCGCGAGGCCGCCCGTCACGACGGCTCCGTCCTGGTGGGGACCATGAGGCGTCTGGTCGTCTCCAGGCCCCAGGTGTCGAGCGCGGCGATCGGGTCGCTGGAGCCGCGCAGGCCGCCGGTCGCGTCGATGTGCGCGGCCCACTCCTCGCGGGCCTCCACCTCGGGCCGGACGATGATGCAGTCGGGGTCGTTCACCCACCACCTGGCGTGCAGGAACTCGCGGGCCGCGCCGGTGAGCCTGGCGCCGAGTTGGGACGGCTGGCTGATGTCGCCCGACTTGGGGTGGAGCGTGGGGGCGATGTCGGGGCTGACCCGCATGACGTCCACCAGGCCGAGGCTGGGCAGCATCGGGGCGCCGCAGCCGTGCACGGTGGCCTCGGGCCCGGCGCCCTGGCGGATGAGTTCCAGCCCGCGCCGGTAGGCGGTGATCGGGTCGAGGTCCTCGTGCCGCGTGCCGGCCAGCGCTCCCGCGTAGACGAAGTCGAGCTTGAAGTGCGTGACGCCGAGCGCGGCGAGCGTGGCGAACACGTTCACCAGGTGGGCGGCGGCGTCGGGGTGGGTGACGTCCAGGACGGCCAGGTCCTGGTCCCACAGGTGGCCCGCGTGGGCCCCGCCGACGAGCCAGTCGGGGTGCTCGCGGAACAGCCGGCTGCGGTGCCCGACCAGGAAGGGCGCGGTCCAGATCCCGGCCCGCCTACCCGCCTCGGTGACGGCGCCGACGGCCCGTTCCAGCGACCCGAACTCGGGCCGCCAGTCCAGCCAGTCGCCGATCTCGCTCTCGTAGCCGTCGTCGATGAGGAACATCTCGGCCCCGAGCCGGTGCCGCTCCGACAGCTCCAGGTTCTCCAGGACGTCCGCGTCGGTGACCTTGCCCCAGTAGCCGTACCAGGTGCACCACATGGGCGGGACGGCCGGGAAGCGCTCCGGCGCCCATCCCTCGGCCATGGTGTCGGCCCACCCGCGTAATGCCTGGTCGAGCCCGCCCTCGGCCTGCCAGTGCCGGACGTCCCCGTTGGCGGACACCACCAGGCGTCCGCCCTCCTCGCGTGCCCGGATCGAGGGGACCTCCAGCGGGCTCGGCGCCGACCAGACCTCGACGGGCGCGCCGTCGCCGGGGTCGATCGCGAGCAGCCCCTCCCCCTGGAAGACGCCGTCGGGGACGGGCGTCTCGGGGCGGTAGGCCAGCGTCTGGATGTTCACGTCCGCCGCTCTCGGCGGGGCGTCGCCGAGCCGGTAGGCGCCGGTGGGGCTCCACGACTGCCAGCCGTGCTCAAACACCCGGGCAGCGTCGGGGCGGTACCGGGTCTCGCCGATGTCTGCGAACGACATCCGTTCCTCTTCTCGATCACTTACGAAGGAGCACTTCATTATTAGCACCGCCCTTTTCGGAGGGTCAATGGCCAGTTTCCGGACATCCGCTGGCCCGAGCGGTGACGCGCACAATCGATGAGCGCTGGCATAATGGGGGTTACAGAGGAGACCTACATTAGGGGCGGCGATGGCGGACCTTCGCGGCGGCGACCTGTCCCGGCTCAGGCAGCTCAACTCGCTGACCGCGATCAGGGCGCTGCGCGGAGCCGGGCCACTCACCCTGTCGGCGCTCGCCGAGCGCACCGGCCTGTCGCGACCGTCCATGAAAGAGGTCGTCGACGAGCTGACCGGGCTGGGCTGGGTCGAGGAGGTGCCGCCGAGCCCCGGCACGATGGGCCGGCCGGCCCGCCGCTACCGCTTCCGCGCCGACAGCGGCTACCTCGTCGGCGTGGACATCGGCGGGCACAACGTCCGCGCCGCCCTGTCCGACCTCGACGGCGAGATCCTCGCCGAGACCAGGCAGCCCGTCCTGCCCGGCGCGCCGCTGGACGAGCGCCTGGCGGCGATAGAGCGCGCGGTCTCCGGCTGCCTGGCGCTCAGCCGCACCGCCCTCGACGACCTGTGGACGATGGCCGTCGGCACCACCGGCGTCCTCACCCCCGAGGGCCGCATCACCTACTCGGCCGCCATCCCCGCCTGGAGAGGGCTGGACCTGGGGGGCAAGCTGCGCGAGATGTTCCCGTGCGAGGTCCTGATCGAGAACGACAGCCGCCTGGCGGCCCTGGCCGAGGCCAGACGCGGCGCGGCCAGGGGCGCCCGCGACGTCGTGTTCCTGCACGTGGGCCGCCGCATGGGCACCGGCCTGATCATCGACGGCAGGGTGCACAGGGGCTTCGGCGCGGCGGCGGGCGAGATCGTCATGCTGCCGCAGTCACGCTGGTTCGATGCGCCCGAGCACCTGAACGCCTGCGAGATCGTCCCCAAGGGCACCGCCCCGGAGGACGCCGCCGGATACACCCTGGCCGCCGCCCGGAGAGGCGACCCGGTGGCGCTGGCGGCCGTCGACCGGTACGTCGACGACCTCGCCGTGGGCACGGCCGCCATGGTCCTCATCCTCGACCCCGAGGTCGTGGTCCTGGGGGGCGGGTTCTCCCGCTCGTCCGACGTGCTGCTGCCGCCGCTGCGCGAGCGGCTGGAGCGGGCCTGCATGCGGATGCCGGAGGTCCGCGCGTCCACGCTGGGTGAGGAGTGCGTGGTGATGGGGGCGATCGACTACGCGGTGGAGCACCTCGACGACCAGCTCTTCACCCCCGACACCGGCCCCCTCCCCCTGTCTCCCCGCTGACCGTCACCCTCCCCGCGCCCGCTCCCCTGACCGTCACCGTTCGCGGCGCAGGCGGGCCCGGTAGTCGCGGGGCGGCAGGCCGTACTCCCGCTTGAACGCCCGGCTGAAGTGGAACGGGCTGACGAACCCCGAGGCCGCCGCGACCTGGCCCACGTCCATGTCGGTCACCTCCAGCAGCCCGGCCGCGTGCCGCACCCTGGCCTGCCGCACGGCCTGCATGGGCGTGCGTCCCGTCTCGGACGTGAACAGGTGCGCGAGCCGGGACGGCGACAGGGCCACGGCCCGCGCGAGAGAGGCGACCGAGTGCGGCGCGCCCGGCTCGGCGGCGATGAGCGCCAGCACCCGTCCGACCCGGACGTCCCGTGCGTCGTCCATCCGGGGCGGCTCCCCGGCCCGCCGCGCGGAGGCGGTGGCCAGCACCAGCACCTCCTCGACCGCCCCCATCACCAGTTCCCGCCCCGCGCCCGCGACGGCGACAGCGGGCCGCACGCCTCCCCCGCCCGGCCACCCCGCGTCCCCCTCCGGCGGCTCCCGCCCGGCGGTCCCCTCGCCCCCGGCCTCCCGACCCCGCTCCCCGCCTGCCATCTCGACCAGCGGCGGGACCCAGCGGGCGTCGCCCAGGGCGCGGCCGAACGTCCGGTCGATGCGCTCGTGCAGCGATCCCGGCACCCCGCCCACCAGATGGCACCCCGGCGCCAGCGCGTACGCCCTGAGCCACCCCGGCCACGACGGGCGCGGCTGGAAGTGCACCCACCAGAAACGCCACCGCCCGGCCCCCGGCGCCACCCGGTAGAACTGCGCCGCCCCCGACCCCAGCACCACCAGATCGCCGGCCCCCACCGTGAAGGAGGCCCCCGCCTGTTCGACCAGCCCCGCGCCCGCCTGCGTCCACATCAGCAGCCAGCTCGGCGAACCGGTGGTGCGGCGGGTCGCGTAGCCGGGAGTCTTGTCGTGGTGGCCCACGATGGTCAGCTCTGCAGCAGGAACAGACATGTCCTCAGCGGTCACAGGCATACCTTTCGCCGGTCCGGCTTCCTAGCGTGGAATACATGAGGATCGCCGACTTCCATGATCAGGGGTACGTCATCGTGCCCGCGCTGCTGTCGCCCGACGAGGTCGCCGAACTGCGCGACGAGTTCATGACACTGCACGCCAACGGCCCGATCCCGGGTCACTTCTCGCCCAGGCCGCAGGAGCCCGGCCAACCGTACGACATCCTGCGCGACTATCCGCGCGTCATGCACCCCCACCAGGTGAGCGACGTGGCGCTGCGGTACCTGCTCGACCAGCGCATCGCAGCGGTGCTGCGCGACCTTCTCGGCGAGGAGCCGATAGCAGCCCAGAGCATGTTCTACTTCAAGCCGCCGGGCGCGCGCGGCCAGGCGCTGCACCAGGACAACTTCTACCTCCGCGTCGAGCCGGGCACCTGTGTGGCGGCGTGGGTCGCGCTCGACCGCGTGGACCGGGCGAACGGCGGCCTGGAGGTGGTGCCCGGCACCCACCTGATGGACCTGTTCTGCCCGGAGGAGGCCGACCTGGACGTCTCCTTCACCAGGGAGTACGTCCCGCCCCCGCCCGGCCTGGACCGCGTCCCGGTGGACATGGAGCCGGGGGACGTGCTGTTCTTCAACGGCAGCCTGGTGCACGGCTCGGAGCCGAACAGCACCGCCGACCGCTTCAGGCGCAGCTTCATCTGCCACTACGTCGGCCGGTCCGCCGAGCGCATCTCGGAGTACTACCCGACGCTCACGATGTCCGGCGAACCGGTCACGCTGGAGCCCGCCACGGGCGGCGGCCCCTGCGGCACCGAACCCGTCGGCCCGCACTGACCAAGCGGCACACCCCGCCCCGTGGAGCCGGTCAGCCGCCGGAGACCTCCGACTCGGCGTCGGCGGGGACGGCGCCGTCCCACGGATCGTCCAGCCAGCCGTCGGGCAGGTGCACCTTGGCGCGCTCGCCGGACTTGCCGCGCGGGGTGTCGGTGTTCGGCGGCCACGGCTGGTCGTGCTCCAGCTTGGCCAGGCTCTCGCGCAGCCCGTCGAGCGACTCGGCCGTGGCCAGCTCCCGGCGCAGCTCGGCGCCCACCGTGAAGCCCTTCAGGTACCAGCCGACGTGCTTGCGGAAGTCCGCGATCGCGTACCGTTCGAGGTCGAAGCAGGCGGTGAGCCCCTCGGCGTGCCTGGCCATCACGGCCGCCACCTCGCCGAGGGTCGGCGTGGCCCGCCCGGCGTCGCCGTTGAAGGCGTTCTCCAGGTCGCGGAACAGCCACGGCCTGCCCAGGCAGCCGCGTCCGACCACCACGCCGTCGCACCCGGTGCGCGCCACCATGCGCAGCGCGTCGTCGGCGCACCAGATGTCGCCGTTGCCCAGCACGGGGATCTCGGGCACGGACTCCTTCAGCCGCGCGATCGCCTCCCAGTCGGCGACGCCGCCGTAGTGCTGCTTGGCCGTGCGGGCGTGCAGGGCGATCGCGGCCACCCCCTCCTCGACCGCGATCCGCCCGGCGTCGAGGTACGTCAGATGATCGTCGTCGATGCCCTTGCGCATCTTCATCGTGACGGGCAGCGCTCCCGCGTTGGCGACGGCCTGGCGCAGGATGGCGCGCAGCAGGTTCCGCTTGTACGGCAGGGCCGAGCCGCCGCCTCGCCTGGTCACCTTGGGCACCGGGCAGCCGAAGTTGAGGTCGACGTGGTCGGCGAGGCCCTCTTCGGCGATCATCTTCACGGCGCGCCCGACGGTGTCGGGATCGACGCCGTAGAGCTGGATGCTCCTCGGCGTCTCGGACTCGTGGAACCTGATCATCCTGAGCGTCTTGGGATTCCGCTCCACCAGCGCCCGCGTCGTGATCATCTCGCACACGAACAGCCCGGCGCCCTGCTCGCGGCAGAGCACCCGGAACGGCGCGTTCGTGATCCCCGCCATCGGCGCCAGCACAACGGGGGGCCACACCCCTATCGCCCCAATCTTCACCCCGACAGTTGTAGCGCAGGTCCGGCCGTGAGAGGTATTCGCGGATAGGCTGAGAGCTGGTATCGACTGGGGAGGCGACGGATGCTCCTGCGACTGCGGATCACGCTGCCCGACCGTCCCGGTTCCCTGGCACAGGTCACCCGGGCCCTGGGCGCCGCCGGAGCCGACATCACGCAGGTGACCGTCCTCGACAGGGGGGCCGGCCGGGCGACCGACGACATCACGCTCTTCTGCCCGGAGGGCACGCCCAAGCACGCCCTGGTCAAGAGCCTGGAGAGCGTGCCGGACGTCGAGACCGAGGGCATCTGGACCACCCGCGAGGCTCCAGGCACGTACCCCGAGCTGGAGATCCTGAAGTACATCACCACGGCCGGCGACCGGGCCCTCACCACGCTGATCGACTCGCTGCCGGTCCTGTTCAGCGCCGACTGGGCGGCCACGACCACCGACCAGGGCGTCATCTACGCGAGCTGGCGCGCGCCCAAGACCGTGCCGCTGCTCACCGACACGCCGGCGCGCCCCACGGCGTCCACGCTCGCCGACGGCCTGCACGTCATCCACGCCCCGTTGCCGCCGCTCGCGCTCACTCTCCTCCTCGCCCGCGCCGAGGGCCCGGCCTTCCACCGCATCGAGGTCCACCGGCTCACCCGCATCCTGGAGATCTTCCTGAGTCTGCCCGCCACGGAGCGCAGCGTCGCCCGGCAGCTCCGCAAGTGAGCATCCGGTCAGAAAACCCGCTAGAGTAGTGGGGCAACAACACGCGGAAGTGGCTCAGTGGTAGAGCATCACCTTGCCAAGGTGAGGGTCGCGGGTTCGAATCCCGTCTTCCGCTCGGAGAATCGCTCGGTGGAGTGGCCGAGAGGCGAGGCAGCGGCCTGCAAAGCCGTCCACACGGGTTCAAATCCCGTCTCCACCTCCAAGGACGATTAGCTCAGCGGGAGAGCGCTTCCCTGACACGGAAGAGGTCACTGGTTCAATCCCAGTATCGTCCACCATGCACTGAAGCCCCAGCTCACCTCGGTGAGTCTGGGGCTTCTTCGTCGTTGCGCCTGCATTGCTCCGCCCCGTGATGAGAGCGAGCTCGCGCGTGCGGTCAAGGTCGCCGCTGCGCTCCGGCAACCAGCCGGCGCCGCAGCCGTGCGGCCCCGGCACTCCTTCGCCTCCGCCCGTCAGGCGCTTCCCTCCCCGTCGATGAACCCGCCGCGCGGTTCCGTGCTCGCCACGCCGGCCGTACGGCTACGGGCTTCCGCCCGGACCGGTGCGGCGGTCTGGGCCGGTCGGGGAAGTCCGCCGAACGGCTGGTCGCGGGAGGCGTCGACGGCGGCGAAGCCGTAGTCGAGCATCTGACGTTCGTAGCCCGCCTTGGCCTCGGCCAGCGGACGGCCGCGCGCCGCCGCCGCGGCGAGCGCCTCGCTCAGCAGGCGCGCAGCGCGCGACGGCCGGTGTCCTTCAGCCCGATGCGGTAGCCCTGGGCGCGGAGGGCGGCGGAGGCGTCACGCTCGTACACGGTGACGCCGAGCCCGGCCCGGCGCAGGCCGTGGGCAAGGCAGAGGCCGCCGAGCCCGCCGCCCACGACGAAGACGTGGCTGTTGTCGGTCATGCGGCTCACGCTAGCAGGTAGCTGTCGCGACAGTAAATGCCGCAGCAGCGAAAGCCGCTATCCTCGGGAGATGACCGACGACCTCACGTCCGCGGCCCCGGTCGAGCTGATCCTGGGGGGCGGCTCCCTGCTCGTCCAGGTCGGGCGCGATCTGAACACCGAGACGGAGCGGCTGCTCGCGCCGTACGACCTGACGGCGCAGCAGGCGGCCCTGCTGCTGCACGCGGCCCGCGGGGGCGCCACGCCCAGCGGGCTCATGCGGCAGCTGGGCACCGACACCGCGGGCATGACCAGGCTGCTCGACCGGATGCAGGCCAAGGAGTTGCTGGTGCGCGCCCGCCATCCCGGCGACCGCCGCTCGGTCGTCATCGAGCTGACCCCGCGCGGCCGGGCGCTGGTGCCCAAGCTGCCGCCGGTCTTCGGCAGGATCACCCGGCAGGCGTTCACCGGCTTCTCCGCCGAGGAGGTCGCGCAGGTGACCGGGATGCTCCGGCGGATCGTCGACAACCTGGCGTCCGAGCCGTCCTGACCGAGGCGACGGACTTCGCCGGGCGCCCACTACCGCCCCTCGGCTGCCGCCAAGTACTCGCTGATTATTCGCAGTATCTCCGTCTTATGTGAATTCAGATAGAAGTGTCCGCCACTGAAGATCTTCAGGTCGAAGGCCGAGTTCGTGTGTGATCTCCACGGCTCGGCGTCTTCCACCGTCGTCGTGGGGTCGTCGTCGCCCACCAGGGCGGTGATCGGGCACTCCAGCCTGGGGCCGGGCCTGTGCAGGTAGGTCTCGACCGCCTTGTAGTCGTTGCGCACCGCGCCCAGCACCATGCGCAGCAGGTCCTCGTCGCCGAGCACCGAGGAGTCGGTGCCGCCCAGCCGCCGCATCTCGGCGATCAGCTCGTCGTCGCTCATCCTGTGCACCCGCTCGTCGCGGCGGCGCGAAGGTGCCCGGCCGCTCGAGACGAACAGGTGGACGGGCGTCGTCCCGTGCTCCTCCAGCAGCCGGGCCACCTCGTAGCCGACCGTGGCGCCCATGCTGTGCCCGAACAGCCCCAGCGGGCGGTCCGTCCAGGGCCTCAGGTTCTCGAAGATCTGCCGCGCCAGCTCGTGGACGTCGTCGACACAGGGCTCGGCGAAGCGGTCCTGCCTGCCCGGATACTGCACGGCGAGCACCTCGGCCACCGGCGACAGAGCCTGGGAAACCGGAAAGTAATAGCTCGCAGATCCCCCTGCATGCGGAAAACAGACAAGCCTCACGGCATCCTCTTTAGAGGGATGAAAACGTCGAATCCATAGATTCGCCTCAATATTCATCTGATAACACCCCTTCACCTATGCAAGTGGGATATTTCCGAGGCTTCCACGGACGGGCGCCTCCCGTCCACGAAGGCCTGGCGCGGAGGGATCCCTGGACCGCGTTGATCATTTGGGCTAGTTTGCCCCGCATGAGGCTTCGTATCGCGTTGTCCGCGCTCTCGGCGGCCTGCGTGCTCGCCGCACCCCTGCCCGCGCAGGCCGACGTCCCCTCGCTCGGCTGGGAGCTCAAGAGCAGCGGCGTCACCGCGCGCCTGCGCGGCCTGTCGCCCGTCAGCCGGGACGTCGCCTGGGCCTCCGGCAGCGAGGGGACCGTGCTGCGGACCGTCGACGGCGGGCGCACCTGGCAGCAGGTCTCGCCGCCCGGCACGCAGACGCTGCAGTTCCGCGACGTGGAGGCGTTCGACGCGCGCCGCGCCGTCGTGCTGTCCATCGGCGAAGGCGGCGACTCGCGCGTCTACCGGACCGAGGACGCCGGACGCACCTGGGCCGAGACGTTCAGGAACGACGACCCCAAGGCGTTCTACGACTGCATGGCGTTCTTCGACAAACGGCACGGGCTGGCCATGAGCGACCCCGTCGACGGCAGGTTCCGCCTCCTCGCCACCGAGGACGGCGGGCGGAGCTGGCAGGTGCTGCCGTCCAGCGGGATGCCGGACGCGCTGCCCGGCGAGGCCGGGTTCGCCGCGAGCGGCCAGTGCCTGGTCACCGCGGGCGGCCAGGACGCCTGGC
>NZ_JBEXUP010000126.1:0-24299 GCF_040614375.1 Nonomuraea sp. NPDC005983 | reverse complement strand
AGGGTGTGGGAGAGTAGGTCACCGCCGGACAATCTTTTGGTGAGGGCGGGAAGAGGATCCCTTTGTGGGGTTCTCTTCCCGCCCTTTCTGCTTTTTGTATGGTCACGCGTGGCCACGTCCTCGACCCGCGCACGGCCGGGGGGCGTGTGCGGTGTTCGGGAGCTTCGTTCGCGAACCTCGATCGACCGCGGAGTGATGCACGTCGAACCTCGGTCGAGGTGCAGCCGTTCGGCCTGTCGATCTGTAAACTGTCGGCCATCCAGGCCTGAGTGGTCCAGCCAGGATAGATCCGACGGGCCGGCCAGCTCACCTGGTCCAGCGACCGTCTGCGGCCGATAGACCTCGCCGTGCGCGACTGGGCGCGGCGCGATCACGCCGTAGCCGCTGTCGCCGGGTGGCGTCAGACGCCTCTTCGAGCACGAGCACGAAGACCGTGTTCACCGTCCAGTCCGCATGCATGCTGGTGGGGAGTGTCTGCTGGCCGACGACCAGGTCGCCGTGAAGGGGTTCTTGCAGGTACCCGACTGTCTGCCGCGGGATCCGCCGGCACTTCCGCCGTTCGGCGAACGCTCTCCTGTCGATGGGCCCGGCCACTTCGTAGAGCGCGAGCAGGTGGTCGCCTTGGCGCGCTTTCCGGGGTCCGTAGATGAGGTAGGTGCTCATGGCGGTGAGGAGCCATGGGTATCTGGTGGCCATCGCTTGTAGTTGCTCGCCATGATGGTGGCCGCCGCCCGCCAGCTGGCCCGGAAGGGGCAAGGTGGCTAATACTTTCGGATGATTCAGCACCTCCAGGGCGGCGACCTTGGTCGAGGGGGCACAGGCTTGTGGTCGATGCGGTGCCGGAGCGTCGGCCTCTAACGTCAACTTCGTGGTGTTGGAGCCTGCTGTGCCGACCGCTCGGGCCGCCCGTGCCGCCCATGCTGTGCGTGGGACGCGGCGGTTGGCGCGAGGCTGTGCAGAGCGCGGTGGCCGGCGCGAACTTGAGCAGGACACGGTGGCTGGCGCGAGGCTGTGCAGGGCGTGGCGGTCGGCTCGAACTTGTGCATGGCGCGGTTGCTGGCAGCAAAGCTGTGCAGTCGAAGAGATAGAGGCAGCGGTGAAGAGCTGTGCAGCCTCTGGAGACGTGCTGGAGGAGGGGCGCTGTTGATGACATCCGGTGTGCCGTCAGCTCCCGGGCAGACGGTTGTGGCCCGGCTGGCGGGGGAGCGAGTCCTCGTTTGGTGTGGGGCTCCGCTGCTGGGAGCCGGGGCCGGGTGGCTGCTGAAAGTCGTTGCCGACTGGGCGGTGTCGTTGCCGTGGACCCCGTTTCAGAAGCCGCTGGACCTCATTGCGTCATTGCCGGCTGGGCCGGTCACGATCGCAGTCGTGGCACTTGGGAGCGTTGCCGGGCTGGTGATCGCGTTTATCGCCGAGCGGGACTACGTGACGGTAGTCGTCGACGATGACCAGGTCACCGTCGCGTACCGGGAGTCGCGGCGAGAGGTGCGGCGCGCGTCGATCGAGGCGGTGTTTCTCGACCGGAAGCGGCTGGTGCTCCTCGGCCATGTGACCGAGGAGCTCGTCCGGCAGGGTGGCGATCTGCCTGATGCCAAACGGCTCAGCGATGCCTTCCAGGTGCACGGCTACCCCTGGCGGTCGGGCGGCGACCCGTACGCGAACGATTTTCGGCGCTGGGTGGCAGATCATCCGGACCTTTCCGCTGCTGCCCACGCCTTCCTCAAGGCGCGTGAACGAGCACTGGACCAGGGCGACGGCGAGGACGCCGAGCAGCTGCGCGCGGAGCTGGCCGAGCACGGCATCGTGGTCCGTGAGGAGGGCAAGCGCCAGTACTGGCGCCGCACCAAGCAGGCGTCGGAGAGCTCGGACGACCTGGGCGGTTAGACCTCGATGATTTGCCGGCCTGGAGCGGTCGCGAGTCGGCCCGAGGGCGCCGAAGGTGGGCCCGATGCGGCTGAGAGCTGATCCGAAGCGGCCGCGAGTCGGTCCGCGGGCGGCTTGGGCCGGCGGTCCTGCCGGGGGCTTGTGGCAGGAAACGGTCACTGTGGTCGGGAGTGGTCAAGACGGCACGCGCGGGGCGCAGGTTCGGACCGAGCGCGTCGGCGTCGCCTGCGCCTCGTCTTGTGAGTTCGCATCTCCTACGGGTTCGTGCGTCATGCGGGTCCGCGTCTCCTGCGGGCTCGTGCTCCCTGTAGGCCTGCGCGTTCGTGCCTCTGCGGGCCTGGTGCCCCAAGCGCCCCGCGGGCCTGCGGCGTGTCAACGGTGCCGCTGGCGCCGCTTGGAGAACCGAGGGGCTGGCAGTTGATGCGGGTGCTGCCCGTGGTGCGCTCAGCGACTCGGCGGTGGTGTCCGTGCACACTCCGACTCGGCGGCGGTGTCCGTTTGCACGTTGATTCGGCGGTGTCTTGGGCGTTGTCGAAGGGCGCCTCAGACGTGGAGGTCGGCTGTGAGGACGGTGACGGCGCGGCCCGAAAGGTCGACGCGGTCGCCCTTGGCGGTGACCCGGACGAGGCCGCCTCGTTTGGAGAGCTGGGCTCCCACCAGGTCGTTGCGGCCGAGGCGGGCCGCCCAGTACGGCGCGAGGGCGCAGTGGGCCGAGCCGGTTACCGGGTCTTCCGGGATGCCCACCCTGGGGGCGAAGAAGCGGGAGACGAAGTCGGTATTCGTGCCTCTCGCGGTGACGATGACACCTCTCGCGTCGATTGCGCGAAGGGCCTCGATGTCCGGTGTGAGGGTGCGCACCGCTTCCTCTGATTCCAACTCCACCAGCAAGTCGAGATTGCTCTTGCCCACCTGCTCCACTGCAGCTCCGAGGGCTTTTTCGAGGTTGGGCGGCGCTGTGGTGGGTGTCACTTCCTTGGCCGGGAAATCCATCGTGATCATGCCGTCGGGGCTGCGATTCACCGTGAGCGTTCCGCTGGCCGTGGTGAATTCGAGCCGGCCGGTGGCGGCGCCCGTCGAATAGAGGACGTGCGCTGTGCCGAGCGTGGCGTGCCCGCAGAGGGAGACCTCGACCATGGGGGTGAACCAGCGGAGGGAATCGCCGAGCAGGAAGGCGGTCTCGGAGAGGTTCATCTCGGCCGCCACGGCCTGCATCCACGTGTCGGGAGCCGAAGACTCCAGCAGGCAGACGGCGGCGGGATTACCCTGGAAAGGACTGTCGGTGAAGGCGTCTACAGTGAACACTCGCATGTTCCGAGGCTAGCGGGGGTGCGATATCCGGGTGAAACCTGGATGCCAGGCGTACAAAATGGAAATGGTCGTGGGCGTGTCGCATGGCGAACACGGAATCGTCGGTTACCGTCCAATGTGTGGGGACGTGCCGATTGCGGTGAGTTCCTGAGGAAAGGACAAACCGATGGGGGCAGTGCGCAAGGTGGTGAGCTACCTTGGCCTGGGCGGGATCGACCAATACGAAGACGGCTACGACGACGAGCAGTACGAAGAGGAGTACATGCCGGCGGCGGAGCGGGCGGCCAAGAGGTGGCGTTCGACCGTCGACTCGTCGCGGATCGTCATGGTGCAGCCGCTCAAGTACAACGACGCGCCGATGATCGGTCAGCACTTCCGCGAGGGGCAGACGGTCATCATGGACGTGACGGGCATGCCGATGCCCGAGGCCACCCGCATGGTGGACTTCGCGGCCGGGCTGGCCTACGGCTGCGAGGGCCGGATCGAGCGCATCGCAGACCGGGTCTTTCTGCTCGCGCCGGCGCACGTGGAGATCGAGACCACCTAGTAGGCGCTAGGCCGCTCGCGGGCCGCGACGGATCAGCCGGGTCAGCTCGGCCGAGTCGTCGGCGGCCTGCTTCGCGCGTGCGTCCGCTTCGCGGGCGTACGCGTGTAGTGCCCAGAAGGCGCCGTCTGCCAGCTCTTTGAGCTCGGCCAGTTGGGCGGCCACATACCGGGCGTCTGCTTCGATCGCCTTGCGGCGCTGCCAGAGTTGCCACCCGGCGAGCCCGAGCAGGGCCGCGCCGAGCACGGCGAGCGGCCAGCCGACGGCGACGGAGCCGGTCAGGCAGGCGATGCCGGCCACCACCAGGATGATCGCGCCCCAGGGCCACCGGCGTGGCATGACCCCCTCGGCCACGATCGCGTTCTCGGCCTCGGTCAGCGACCTCTCGTCGGGGCCCTCAGGGCGCAGTTCGACCGAGTGGCCGAGCAGTGTCACGGTCACCGTCGCCGGCGGCATCAGGCGGGTGTCCTCTTCGAGCTCTTCCGCCAGGCCACGCAGGATCGGGGCCGCCACGTGCAGGGCGATCGCCGCCAGGTGCGGGTCGGCGCCGGGGCGCAGGTCGTCGAGGAGATGCGAGGTCAGCGAGGCCATCGGGCCCGAGGGGCCGCCCTGCCCGATCAGCGAGCGGAGGACGGCCAGCGGCTCGTCCTCGGCCCAAGCCGTGACAGGGCTGGACGAGTTGTTGGTGAGCGGGGCCGAGGAGACAGGTTCGGCCTGGCGGGTGGAGGTGATCTCGGCGCAGCGGGCGCGCAGCCTGGCGAGCCGGGCGGCGGCCTGCGCGGGCTTGGCGAGTTCGGGGATCTCCGCCATCTCGGGGAAGTCGGCCAGCGAGGGCGGTACGACAACGGACGGCTCGCTCGGGGCGAGCGCCTGCACCCACTGTTGCACGTCCGCGTGTTCGGGGACGGCGACCGCGTCGAGCTTGCGCAGCACGAAGATCTTCCCGGCGGGGCCGTAGGCGCCTCGGGCGGCGGCGAGCCAGAGGGCGCGCTGGCCGTGGCTGACCGGCCGGTCGATGGCGAGGTCGCCGAAGGCGGTACCGAGCCAGGACGCGTGGATGCGGCTGCCGTGACCTGCGACGGCCAGGGCGAGGCAGAGGAAGAGCGCGGTCTGCTGCTGGTCGCGGCCGGCGGCGCGGCTCAGTGGTTCGAGCGGGTCGGCGCCGGTGAGGATCACGGTCAGCGCCTCGACGGCGGGGGGCAGCCAGTTGCCCGGAATGTCGCGGAAACCCGGGGGAGCGGGAGGCATGGTGCCGTTCGCGGCGAGATGTGCCAGCAGTGCTTCGGCGTAGCGCTGTAGCTCCGTCGCGGCTTGGGGGCTCGCGGTCAGGTCCGTGCTCAAGGCAGAAGACTCCCCCATGTCGGCCTCAGTCATGACCGCGTAAAGCCTAGCCGGGGGGCGCGCCAACCAGGTGGAGGCGCGCCCTACTCCGGAGCGGAACAAAAGCCGGTCTTACATGCGATCGGGGACAGGAACCCCCAGAAGGTCGAGGCCGGTGTGCAGCACGCGGAGGGTCAGCGCACAGAGCGCGAGCCGGGAGGCCCGTGTCTCGGCGTCGACGCCCTCCTTGATGACCGGGCAGTTCTCGACGAAGGCGGTGAACGTGGTGGCGGTCGCGTAGAGGAAGGCGGCCAGCCGGTGCGGCTCGCTCAGGGCGGCCACCTGCTCGACCACGGCTCCGAAGCCCAGCACCTGCAGGGCCAGCGCCCGCTCGGCCGGGTGCCCGAGCGTGATGGGCCCGGTCGCGGTGGCGGGGTCGAAGTCGCCCTTGCGGAAGATCGAGCGGATTCTGGCCTGCGCGTACTGCAGGTAGGGAGCGGTGTTGCCGGTGAAGGCGAGCATGCGGTCGAAGTCGAAGACGTACTCGCTGTCGTGGCTGACCGACAGGTCGGCGTACTTGACCGCGCCCATGCCCACGGCCCGGGCGATCTCCGCGCGGGTCGCGTCGTCGTAGCCGCGCTCGTCGAGGAGGGCATCGGCCCTGTCGACGGCCTCCTGCAGGAGCTCCATCAGCTTGATGGAGTCGCCGGAGCGGGTCTTGAACCTGCGGCCGTCCTTGCCGAGCATCATGCCGATCTGGACGTGCTCGGCCGACACCGTGTCGGGCAGCCAGCCCGCCAGCCGCGCTGCCGCGAAGACCATGCGGAAGTGCAGCGCCTGGTCGGCGCCCACCACGTACAGGACGCGGTCGGCCTTGAGGTCGTCGACGCGGTAGCGGACGGCCGCCATGTCGGTGGTCGCGTACCCGTAGCCGCCGTCGCTCTTCCTGATGATGAGGGGCAGCGGTTTGTCGTCGGAGCCGGTGAAGCCGGGCGGGAACACGCACAGCGCGCCCTCGCTCAGCACCGCGACCCCGGCGGCCTGGAGGTCGTCGCAGGTCTTCTCGAGCATCGGGTTGTAGATGCTCTCGCCGGCGATGTCGGCGTCGGTGAGCGTGACGCCGAGCAGGCCGTAGACCTTGTCGAAGTAGCGGATGGTGGCGTCCATGAAGACGTGCCAGAGCCGCATGGTCTCGGGGTCGCCCGACTGCAGCGTGGTCACCCGGACGCGTGAGCGCAGCTTGAACGTCTCGTCGCTGTCGAACTTGGCCCTGGCGGCCTGGTAGTACTCGGTGCCCATACCGGCTTCGAGCTGCGCGATCGCGGCTTCCTCGCCGATGTCGAGCAGGTGCTCGATGAGCATGCCGAACGGGGTGCCCCAGTCGCCCAGGTGGTTCTGCCTGACGACGTGGTTGCCGAGGTGCTCGTGGACGCGGGCCAGGGAGTCGCCGACGATGGTGGTGCGCAGGTGGCCGACGTGCATCTCCTTGGCCGCGTTGGGCGCGGAGTAGTCGATCACCACGGTCTGCGACGGCGCGGCCGTGCCGACGCCGGTGCGCGCGTCGGCGAGCATCTCGGCGGCCTCGGACGCGATCCACGAGTCGTCGAGGGTGATGTTGAGGAAGCCGGGGCCGCTGACCTCCACCGTGCCGGGGAAGTCGGACAGTGCGGCCTTGAGTGTCTCAGCGACCTCCCGCGGCGCCCGTCGCAGTCGCTTGGCCAGGCTCATTGCGACGTTCGCCTGGAAGTCGGCGAACTGGGAGGGCCGGATCAGCGGGTCTGCATCGGCGTACTCGGAACCGAACGCGTTCGCCAGCGCCTGCTGGACGCGCTCGGTGAGCACTATCTGCGGGTCGGTCATGGTCTAAGAGTACCGGCGACCTTGACCGCGGCGCTGATGACTATTGCGGCAATCACGGAGATTCCGACGGCCGTCAGGTCGTTGCTGATGTCGTCGGGGACGAGCGCGAAGAATCGCCGGACGAACGGGATGAGCAGGGCCACCCCGAACAGCACGGCCATGGCCGCGACGAGGCCGATCCGCCACCAGGTGAGGGGCCGGGCGATCAGCACCAGCACCCACCAGGTGGTGAGGAAGAGCGCGATCACCGCCGAGGTCTGCTCCTCGACCAGGGTGGACGTGACGCTTTGCGCGGCCCAGAACGCCGCGAGCACCGCGGCGGCGCACAGCACCCCGGCCGGGACGGCGAAGCGCAGCACTCTGGGCACGAACCCGGGCTTCGAGCGCTCCAGGGTGGGGGCGAGCGCGAGGAAGAACGCCGGGATGCCGATGGTCAGCGCGTTGACCAGCGTCGAGTGGCGCGGCGCGAACGGGAACTGCAGCCCGACGACGCCCACCAGCAGCGACAGTGCGATGGCGTAGAAGGTCTTGGTGAGGAACAGGTTCGAGACCCGCTCGATGTTGGCCAGCACCCTGCGTCCCTCGCCGACCACGTGGGGGAGAGTGGCGAACCGGTTGTCGAGCAGCACCACCTGGGCCACGGCCTTGGTGGCGGGGCTGCCGGCGCCCATCGCGATGCCCAGGTCGGCGTCCTTGAGGGCGAGCACGTCGTTGACGCCGTCGCCGGTCATCGCCACGGTGTGGCCGCGCGACTGGAGCGCGCCGACGAACAGGCGCTTCTGCCTGGGGGTGACGCGGCCGAAGACGGTGTTGGCGTCGAGCAGTTCGGCGAGCTTGTCCTGGTCGTCGTCGGGCAGCGTGCGCGCGTCGATGGCGCGATCACCGTTCGGGATGCCCAGGCTGGTAGCGATGGCGGAGACCGCGTCGGGGTTGTCGCCGGAGATCACTTTGACCGTGACGCCCTGCTTGGCGAAGTACTCCAGGGTCTGGTGCGCGTCGGGCCGGATGCGCTGCTTGAGGGTGATCAGCGCGACCGGCTCGACCTCGCCGCCGGCCTCGGCGGACGGCAGGCCGTCGGCGCGGCACAGCGCCAGCACCCTGGTTCCGGTGGCGGCGAGCTCGGCGGCCCTGTCGTACCCGTCGGCGCCGGCGTCGAGCAGGACGTCGGGCGCCCCCAGCACCCAGGCGCCGTGCCGGCCGAAGTCGGCGCCGCTCCACTTGCGGGCGGAGGAGAAGGGCACGGTCGCGGTGGCGGCCCACCCGTCGGGGGCGGAGTCGTAGCGCGCCTGGATGGCCAGGGCCGTGGCGTTGGGCCGGTGGTCGGCGCCGGCCAGGGCGGCGAGGGCGTCGTCGACCGGCTGGTCGTCGCGCAGGCGCAGGACCTGGTCGAGGTCCATGCCGCCCGCGGTGAGCGTGCCCGTCTTGTCGAGGCAGAGGACGTTCACCCTGGCCAGGCCCTCGATCGCGGGCAGCTCCTGCACCAGGCATTGGCGCCGGCCGAGGCGGACCACGCCGACGGCGAAGGCGATCGACGTCATCAGCACCAGGCCCTCGGGGATCATGGTGACGATGCCTGCGACGGCGCCGGTGATGGCGGTGCCGAAGTCGGCGGAGTGGCGCAGCTGGCTGTAGAGCAGCAGCGCGCCGATCGGGATGACCAGCCAGGTGATGTACTTGATGAAGTTGGCGACGCCGTCGCGCAGCTCGGAGTGGGCGAGGTGGAACTTGCTGGCCTCCTCGGCCAGCCGCACGGCGTAGGCGTCGGTGCCGACCTTGGTGGCGACGAACGAGCCTGAGCCCGCCACGGCGAAGCTGCCGGAGAGCACCTGGTCGCCCTCGTGCTTGTGCACCGGGTCGGCCTCGCCCGTGAGCAGCGACTCGTCGATCTCCAGCCCGTCGGACTCGACGATCTCGCCGTCGACGAGCAGGCGGTCGCCGGGGCCGAGCAGGATCAGGTCGCCGAGCACCACCTGGCGCGGGTGGATCTCCTGGTCCCGTCCGTCGCGGCGGACTCGTACCGGAGCCTCGTTGATCACGGCCAGCTTGTCGAGGGTGCGCTTGGCGCGCAGCTCCTGGACGATGCCGATCAGCGAGTTGGCGACGATGACCAGGCCGAACAGGCTGTCCTGCCAGTGCCCGAAGATCAGGATCAGCACCCACAGGACGCCGATGACCAGGTTGAAGAGCGTGAAGACGTTGGCTCTGACGATCGCGGCGAGCGATCTGCTCGATCGGCGCGGCACGACGTTGGCCTTCGCCCCGGCAACCTGTGCTGAGGTGAGCCCGTCCACACAACCCCCCGTTTCTGTGGATCTGCCCAGACTACGGGCTTACCACAGTCTGTGTGATCGATGCGAGGCGGTGATCCTGTCACCGATCCTGGTCACGATGCCGCGCGCGGACAGGTCGGCGGCGAGTTGGCAGGCTGCGCTGATGGCCGGCGCCCTGGACGAGCCGTGCGCGATGACGACGGTGCCGTTCAGGCCGAGCAGGACGGCGCCGCCGTGGGCCTCGGCGTCGAGCCGATGGCTCAGCTCGCGTAGGCGCGAGCGCTGCATGAACGCGCCGATCCTGGCGACCTTGCTGTCGCTGATGGTATCTCTGAGCTCGCGGAAGGCGTAGCGGACGGCGCCTTCCATGGTCTTCAACGCCACGTTGCCGGTGAAGCCGTCGGTGACGATCACGTTGACGCTGCCGGTGAGCAGGTCGTGGCCCTCGACGTTGCCGGCGAAGTCGAGGCCTGGGGAGGTCTGGAGCAGTTCGTGGGCCCGTTTGACGACCTTGTTGCCCTTCTCGGCCTCGCTGCCGATGGTGAGCAGGCCGATCCTGGGCTTGGCGACGCCGTAGGCCAGCTCGGCGTAGGCCGCGCCGAGGTGCGCGAACTGCACCAGCATCTCCGGCTTGGCCTCGGTGTTGGCGCCCGCGTCCAGGAGGAGCGTGGGGTGGGGCAGCGTGGGAAGGGCGACGGCTATGGCGGGCCTGAGCACGCCCTGCTGGGCCTTGAGCCTGAGCCTGCCGGTGGCCACGATGCCCGCCGTCGAGCCCGCCGACACCACCGCCGACACGTCGCCGCGGCGCAGCAGGTGGCAGGCGATCGCGATGCTGGAGCGGGGGCGCCGCAGGCTGGCCAGGGCGCCCTCGTCCATCGCCAGGGCCTCTTCGGCGCGGACGATCGGGATCTCCTTGGCCGCGTCGTGGTCGGCGAGTGCCTCGTACAGGACGCGCGGCGAGCCGACGAGCACCACCGACAGCCCGCGCTCGCGCACGGCGTGGACCGCCCCCGCCACGATCTCGTGCGGCGCGTGGTCGCCGCCCATGGCGTCAAGCGCGATCGGCCTGCTGTCGGACAAATGGTCACCTCGTGCGGCATGCGAGCCCGCCGCCACGGCTCGGCCGGGTGCGAGTTCGGGTATCTCCGCATCGTAGGCAAGGCGGAGGCCAGGTTGACCGGCGGGTAGGCCGGTTCCCCGCTAGGCGAGGTTCCAGTCGGTGACTGCGCGCGACACGATCACCTTCGAGAACGTCGACCTGCCCACGATGCGGATGAGCGGGCCGTCGCCCTCGGAGCCGCCGGTCACGCTCCGCTTGCCGAACGTGGAGCCGCCCTCGTCGATGACGCGGGCGTTGTCGGGGACGCGGACGATCAGCTTGCCGAAGCAGGCGTCGGCCTCGATCGTGATCTCACGGCCCGGCAGCACGGCCTCCGACAGGTCGACGATGAGCGCGCCGAACCTGGCCGACAGCTTGGTGTGCCGGGAGGCGACCCAGCGGCCCTTCCGGATGGTCTTGCTGAACGTGGAGTCGATCGTCTGCTGCTCGACGGTGGCGGGGGCGGCGCTCACGGACACGTCCGGCAGGTCGCGGGTGAGGGGGACGAGCTCGCCGATGGTCTTGGCCGTGTAGGCCACTTCCAGGCGGTCGGCGTGTTCGACGCTGGTGAGTCTTCCGGTGGCGAGTGCCTCGCCGAGCACCGCGGCCACGCGGTCGCGGTCGGCGTCGGAGGCGCGCAGGACGGGATCGTCGGTCACGGTTAGAGAGTGTATGCCCATTCGCGATATGTCGCGAGTGGTCTTTCCTCAAAGGAAACTTGGAGCCCAGCGGAACCGGAGGTGCGGTCCGCCGCGTCCGGGATATAAGAGCCGTAGACGCGCGACAGGGTCGTGAGGTTTACCGCCGACCGGACAAAAAAGATGGGAAATGCCTAGTGATCTTGAACCAACCGGGAACACGGCGCTTCCGGGCGTACACGTCTAAGCATCTCGACGAGCTCCTGCAGCGTGCGGGGCTCGGTGACGAGGAGCGGCTGAAGGTCCGGGCCGTCGCCACGGTCCTGCCCTTCAGGACCAACGCCTACGTCGTGGATGAACTCATCGACTGGTCGGCGGCGCCCGACGACCCCATATACCGCCTGGTCTTCCCGCAGGAGGACATGCTTCCCGCGGCGGACGTCGCCAGGCTGGCCGACCTGCTGAAGGCCGAGGCGCCCAACGCGGAGGTCCAGGCCGAGGCGAACAGGGTGCGGGCCCAGCTCAACCCGCACCCGGCAGGTCAGAAGGAACTCAACGTGCCGCGGATCGGCGACGAGCCGGTGCCGGGCATGCAGCACAAGTACTCGGAAACCGTGCTGTTCTTCCCCAAGCAGGGGCAGACCTGCCACGCCTACTGCACGTACTGCTTCCGGTGGGCGCAGTTCGTCGGCGACGCGGACCTGAAGTTCGCCTCCGACGACATCGACCAGATGGTCGGCTACATCCGCCAGCATCCCGAGGTCACCAGCGTGCTGATCACCGGCGGCGACGCCATGATCATGGGCGAGACGGTGATCAGGCGGTACATCGAGCCGCTGATCGGCCTCGAACAGCTCGAGTCGATCAGGATCGGCACCAAGGCGCTGGCGTACTGGCCGCAGCGCTTCACCACCGACCCCGACGCGGCCGACACGCTCAAGCTCTTCGAGCAGGTGGTGGACGCCGGAAAGAACCTCGCGTTCATGGCGCACTTCACGCACCCGCGCGAGCTGGAGTCGCCGATGGTCGAGGCGGCGGTCAAAGGGATACTCGGCTCCGGCGCCACGATCAGGACCCAGGCGCCGCTGATCAGGACGATCAACGACGATCCGGAGATCTGGTCGGGCATGTGGCGGCGGCAGCTGCGCATGGGCATGATCCCGTACTACATGTTCGTCGAGCGTGACACCGGCCCGCAGGACTACTTCGCGGTCCCGCTGGCGCGCGCGTACGAGATCTTCAGGGACGCGTACGCGTCCGTCTCCGGGCTCTGCCGGACCGTCCGCGGGCCCTCCATGTCGGCCACGCCGGGCAAGGTGTGCGTCGACGGCGTCACCGAGATCGCGGGCGAGCGGGTGTTCGTCCTTCACTTCATCCAGGCCCGTGACGCGTCGCTGGTCGGGCGGCCGTTCTTCGCGCGCTACGACCCGACGGCGGTGTGGCTGACGGATCTGCGCCCGGCTTTCGCCGACCGCTTCCCGTTCGAGTCGGAGGACGCGCTGCTCATGGTCTGAGCGGTCAAGCGCGTGCCCTGCTAGCGGAAAATCTGCGCCCCGGCCCGTGACATTTGTTTTTCCAGACGCTTGTTCACGGGCCGCGTGGCCACCGCTTCCGCTCGCGGGAGACGTCGACGGAATATCGGAAATAGCCCCCTGCTATTTCCCGACTTGTCTCCCCGTCCATCCGCCCTTTCTTGATCGCCAGTCGGCTCCTCAACCCCGCTGTGGACGGGCTTTTCCGCGCTCCCGGCCTGTCGCGCGGGGTGATAGAACTGCGTGTGCAGCTCAGCCGGGACGGCGCGTTAGGTGTGGTGCCCACAGCGCGTACGCCACGGCAATCGGGGGTTTTCGATTCGCATTTCCACTGCGTTCCAGAGCGATCGATCAGAGCCGGGAAGGCAATCATGAAACGTGCAGGAAAGGCGGCTGTTGCCGTCGCGACATTCGGGCTGGCGGTCGCGCTGGCCGCGCCCGCGTACGCGAGCGACGATCCGTTGGGCGGCCTGCTGGGCAGGTTGCTGGGCGGCGGGTCGTCACTCGGCGGGCTCTCGCTGAGCGGCGGGCCGCTGGGCGGAGGGCTGCCGGGCGTGCTGGCCGCGTCGGGGGCTCACGACGCGCTCGGGCAGGCCCGGATGGGCGTCGCGGGCGAGTCCGGCAGCGTCCAGGGTGGCCTCGACGGCGTCAACGGGGCCGGCAGTGTCCAGGGTCGCCTGAACAGTGTCAACGGGTCCGGCAGTGTCCAGGTGAACGGCGTCAGCGGGTCCGGCGGCGTCCAGGGTGGCCTGGACACCATCAGCGGGCCGGGCGGCGTCAACGAGCCGGGCGGCGTTCAGTGGCTGCTCGCGCCGGTCGCCGGTCTGGGAGGCGTCGGCGGGCCTGGTGGCGTCCGCGACACGCTCTCCCCGGCCGACGGCCTGGCCGGTGCCGCCTCCGGCACGCTGGACGACGGCGCCGACAGCCTGTCCGGGCTGGACGCCGCCGTCAGGCAGGCGCTCCCCAGCACGACCCCGGTGCGGCTCGCGCCGCTGCCGGGGAAGGTCGCGCCGAGCGAGACCGCGCCGGTCGTCCGGGCACTGCCCGGCGTCGGCAGGGCCGCCACCGTCGACGGGATCGCCCCGCTCGTCGAGGACGCGGCCAGGGCCGGTGCCCCCCAGGGGGTGCGGGTGGCCGATGCCTACAACGACGTGCTGACCGGTGTCGCCTGGGCCACGGAGAGGCTGACGGCCGCAGTCGGTCGTTGACGTGGCCATGGCGTGCCATGGAGACCGCCCGCTGAACGCCGAAGCGGAGGTCCGCGAGTGTCCCGGTGCCGGTGCTCGGTGGATCGGACGTGGAGGCGGCGACGCGGCGGGCCCGTGGCCGCCAGAAGCCGGCACGTGATGCATCCCGGTTCGTGGGGGTAGCGCTGCCATCACCTCGCGCGGCCTGCCGGCGGGTGTCCCGGTGCCGGGCGCTCACCGTACGGGCGGCGCAGGTTTCGAGATCGGTGCGTGAGGGCGCGGTCTCAGGACGGGTTCGGGCGGACGCGCCCGGGCCCGGGCGGCATCCGCGTCGCGTCGCTCTGCAGGGCAGCGGCGCCACGGCGGGTGCACCAGCCGCCGGCCCCTGGTCAGGGGGTCGGCGGCTGCTTTGCTTTCAGGCCCGACCGCTCTCAACCTCTGCGCCTTCATGGCCCGGACACCCGGCGTCTCGATCTCTTCGCCGTCAGAGGCTCGGCCACCCGGCGCTCTTACTTCTTCGCCCTCAGAGGAGCCGGACTCCGGTGCGGCGGGCGATCTGGGCCTGCAGCCTGGCCATCTGCCAGTGGAGCTCGATGAGCTGCTCCGCGAGCTGCAGCCGCGGGATCTCGGTCACGTCTTCGATGGCCAGGTGGTCGATCGCGGCAGAAAGCTCTCCCATCGCGCGCCTCCAGAGTCCTCGTATCGAATCTGCGTTCGAATCCTATCCGAACGCCAGGCGCGATGTCAGTGATTTGCCTCTGGAGTCGCTCGTGTCACGGAGCTCAGCCCTCGTTGCGCGGCTCTCGTTGCTCGGCCCTTGGCTGCTCAGCCCTTGTTGTAGGCGGCGAGGACTTCCTTCGGGTCGCCGTCCATCTTGATCTTGCCCTTGTGCAGCCAGATCACTCGGTTGCAGGTCTCCTCGATGACCTTGAGGTCGTGCGCGACCAGGAAGACCGTGCCCGCGGACTCGCGAATCTGCCGGATGCGCTGCTCGCTCTTCTTGCGGAACTCGCGGTCGCCGGTGGCCAGCGCCTCGTCGATGAGGAGCACGTCGTGGGTCTTGGCGGAGGAGATGGCGAAGCGCAGGCGGGCGCCCATGCCGGAGGAGTAGGTGGACATCGGCAGCTGGACGAACTCGTCGATGCCGGAGAAGTCGACGATCTCCTGGTACTTCTCCCTGACCTCGGCCGGGGTCATGCCCATGGCGTAACAGCCGAGGACGATGTTCCGCTCGCCGGTCAGCTCACGCATGAGCGCGGCGTTGACGCCGAGCAGGGACGGCTGCCCGTCGGTGTAGACGGCGCCCTCGTGGGGCGGCAGCAGGCCCGCGATCGCGCGCAGCAGGGTGGACTTGCCGGAGCCGTTGCGCCCGACGACGCCGATCGCGTCGCCGTGGTAGGCCACGAAGGTGACGCCCTTGACGGCGTGCACCTCCTTCATCTGCGGCCGGCGCTGGCGCTTGAGCATGCGCGTGAGGGCGTTGACCGCGTTGCCCTTCTCCGCGTCGCTGGCGGCTCCGTAGACGCGGTAGACGATGTGGAGGTCGTCGACGATGACGGTCGGTGTGCCTGTGGGAGCGTCCAGCGGTCGCTTGCCCGCGGGCTCCGGGTTGGGATGCACCCTGACGTCCTTGCTCGGGACGGCGGGCTGATCGCCCTTCACCTGTGACAGCTCCTCGGTCAGTTCAGCCACGCCCGTACCTCTCCTCGGCTCGCCAGAAGTACCAGAAGCCGAAGCCGAGTGTGAACACCGCCCAGAATACGCAGCTCCCCAGCACCCAGGTTCGCGGCCACTTGTCATTGAGGAGGATGTCGCGGGCGAACTCGATGAAGGAGGCGGCCGGGTTCAGGTACATCACCCTGGCGACCCAGTCGGGCAGGCCCGCGCCCGCCACCTTGAGCTCGATGGAGAAGAAGACCCCGGAGGCGTACAGCCAGGTGCGCGTGATGAACGGCAGGAGCTGGTTCATGTCGCGCATGGACGCGCCGACGCGGGCGAGCACGAGGCTCGTGCCGACGTTGAACACTGTCTGGAGCGCGAGCATCACCGGCAGGAGCAGCCAGAACCAGGTCGGGAACTCGCCGGTGGCGAGGAGCAGGGCCAGCAGCACGCCCATGGAGATGAGCAGTTGCTGGAGCTCCTGGATCGTGTACGCCAGCGGCAGCGAGGCCCTGGGGAAGTGCAGTGCCCTGATGAGGGAGAGGTTGCCGGAGACCGACTTGGCTCCGGCGGTGACCGAGCGCTGGGTGTAGGTGAAGATGAACATCCCGGTCAGGAGGAAGGCCGGGTAGTTCTCAACGCCCTTGTGGCCCCCGAGAATGTATCCGAACATCACGAAGTAGATGCCGGCGTTCAGGAGGGGCGTGAGCACCTGCCACAGCTGGCCGAGGGCCGAGCTGGAGTACTTGGAGACGTTGCGTGAGGTCGCGTACGTCAGGATGAAGTGTCGCCGCTCCCAGAGCTGGCGCAGATAGACGGGGAACCTCGGACGTGCGATGGCACGGCGAAGACCATATCTCGCGGCGAGCTTGGCCAGCGGCTCCTGCCTGCTCCGGCCGCCCGCCTGGGCGTCCGCGACAGCGGATTCCGGCTGGCTCATGGCATGGACTCTATTGGATCCAGGTCGTTCGGGTGCCTGCGACGGCGGTACGCAGCAGACACTTGGACGGTGTCTGGCCGCGCGTGGTTCCGGTGCGCCGCCGAGACTCGGTCAACGGTAGCCCAGAGGTGCAGGAGTTGGCTGCCGGTGCGCAGGCACAGTCCGGTGAAGGGTACCTTTGCTCGACTGTCGGCGTACCAACTTGTCACGTTCTGGTCGTTTTATCCGCTTTAATGCTGTTTGCGGGAAATGACTGTGACGCTTGATAGGCGTACGTGTGACCGAACTGCAACGCGCCAGAGACTCGCTGGTGGCACGTAGTGAGGGATAGTCGCGATCGACTGGCAGGGCGTCGGCTGGTTTGACCATGTCAGCCAAACCCGGGGGCTTACAAGGAACCTCCGTCAGGCTGCTCACGATCATCGCAGCTCAGCGCTTACGCCCACCTGTAGAGGGAGGAATCTTTTCACCATGCGTGTTACTAAGGGCGCACAGATCGTCGCCGGTACCGCGCTTCTCGCCCTCGCGGTCGCCGCGTGTGGCGGCGGCGGCAGCACCTCGACCGGTAACTCGTCGTCGGGGTCGGGCGGTGACACACCGGTCCGCATGGAGCTGGGCGAGCCGCAGAAACTGCTGGTCCCGTCGGACACCACGGAGTCGGAGGGCGCTGAGGCGCTGGCGGCGGTGTTCGAGCCTCTCGTGAACTACGACGAGAACAAGAACGTCGTCGAGGCTGCCGCGCAGTCGATCGAGACCACCGACAACAAGGTCTGGACGATCAAGCTCAAGCCAGGCTACACCTGGCAGAACGGTGAGCCGGTCATCGCGCAGAACTACGTCGACGCGTGGAACTACGCGGCCAACCAGGACAACGCCCAGGGTGCCGGCTACTTCTTCGGCCGTGTCGACGGCTACGAGGACCTCAACCCCGGTGAGGGCAAGCAGGTCACCACCAAGGAGATGAAGGGCCTCAAGGCGGTCGACGACACGACCCTCCAGGTGACGCTGAAGGAGCAGTTCTCGCAGTTCAAGACCATGCTCGGCTACACCGCGTTCTACCCGCTGCCCAAGGCCGCCTTCGGCGCCGACGGCAAGGTGACGGCGGAGTTCGGCGAGAAGCCGATCGGTCAGGGCCTGTTCAAGCTCGACAAGCCCTACAAGAAGGGCACCGACCAGACGATCGAGCTGTCGGTCTACGACAAGTACCCCGGCCCGAAGCCGAAGAACTGGACCAAGCTCCAGTTCAAGCTCTACAACAGCTCGGAGACGGCCTACAACGACCTCCAGGCCGACAACCTCGACATCCACGACTCGCTGCCCGCCTCGGCGATCTCCAGCGCGAAGACCGCGCTCGGCGACCGCTACCAGGACCAGCCTGACGGCGGCGTCGGGTACATCGGCTTCCCGCTGCAGTACAACGACATCTACAAGGACGTCAAGGTGCGCGAGGCCATCTCGATGGCCATCGACAGGAAGACCATCGCCGAGACGGTCTTCTCCGGCACCCGCGCCCCCGCCGACGACTTCATCAACCCCCTCATCTCGGGCTACCGGCAGGGCGCCTGCGCGGCCTGCCAGTACGACCCGGGCAAGGCCAAGGCGCAGTACGCCGCGGCCAACGGCCCGAAGACGCTGGAGCTCGGCTACAACGCCGACGGCGGCCACAAGGAGTGGATCGAGGCGGCCGCCAACAACCTGCGCGCCAACCTGGGCGTCGAGGTGACGGTCAAGCCGTTCGAGAAGTTCGCCAACATCCTGGACGACCTGGACGCCAAGAAGTACCAGGGCATGTTCCGGATGGGCTGGGCCATCGACTACCCGTCGGCCGAGGACTACCTGACGCCGATCTTCTCGATCGGTGCCATCAAGACCGGCTCCAACTACGCGGGTTACAAGAACAAGGAGTTCGACGACACGGTCGCCAAGGGCGACCAGGCGAAGACCCCCGAAGAGGGCCTGAAGTTCTACCAGCAGGCGGACGACATCCTGATCAAGGACCTCCCGTACATCCCGGTGTACTTCTACCGGAACAACTCGGGGTACTCCACCAAGGTCAAGAACGTCAGGATCAACCTGCTCAACCAGGTTGAGTGGGCCGAGGTCGAGAAGGCCTGACGTTGTTCCCGGGGGCGGGTGCACTGCCGCCCGCCCCACGAGAGCCGTCTTGAAGGCAGTCAGCGAACCGTGTCACCCGGGTTCCAGCGGCTGCCTTCTTGGCATGTACGGGAGACTTGAATGGGCCGTTACATCATCAGGCGCCTGATCCAGGCGATACCAGTGCTTCTGGGCGCCACACTGTTCATCTTCGCCATCGTCTTCGCGCTGCCTGGTGACCCCATCGCAGCGCTGGCCGGCGAGAAGAGGCAGGACCCCAACATCGTCGCGATCATCCGCGACCAGTATCACCTGAACGATCCGCTGCTGTTGCAGTACTGGTACTACATCAGCGGCGTCCTGTTCCGCGGGGACTTCGGCAAGACCTTCGCCGGAGTGCCTGTCACCCAGCTCATGGCGGGCAAGTTCCAGGTCACCCTGAACCTGGCCCTCGTCGCGCTCGTCATGGAGGCCATCATCGGCGTCGTGCTCGGCCTGTGGGCGGCGCTGCGCCGCGGCAGGGCGTCCGACACCATGATCCTGGCCTCGACCCTGCTGCTCATCTCCGTCCCGACGCTGGTCACCGGCTTCGTGCTGCAGCTGTGGCTGGGCGTCTGGCTGAAGCGGGTCACCGGCACGCAGATCTTCCCCATTGCGGGCATCGACTCGGGGCTGCAGTCGTACCTTCTTCCCGGTTTCGTCTTGGCAGGAACATCGATCGCGTACCTGACCAGGCTCACCAGAACGAGCCTGGTGGAGACGTTGAGATCGGACTACATCCGAACAGCGACGGCCAAGGGCCTGTCGCGGCGAAGAGTCATCGGCAGGCACGGGTTGCGCAACGCGCTCATCCCGCTCGTCACGTATCTCGGCGCCGACCTGGGCAACCTCATGGGCGGCGCGGTGATCACCGAGACGATCTTCAACCTGCCGGGTATCGGCAACCAGCTCTATCAAGGCGTATATCTGCGAGAGCAGCCCGTTGTCGTAGGTATCGTGACAGTTCTGGTGCTGGTGTACATCGTGGCGAACTTGATCGTTGACCTGCTGTACGCCGTGCTCGACCCGAGGATCCGCTATGAGTGACACCCCACAGGTCGGACCTGTGCACCCGGAGACCCAGACGCTGACCGCGGACCAGGTCACGGCGGCGCCGTCCCCCAACGGAAGGCCCAAGAAGGAGGGCAAGCCGGCGAGCCTTTGGGGTGACGCCTGGCACGACCTCCGGCGCAGGCCGATGTTCATCGTCTCGGTCGTCATCATCCTCGTCCTGCTGGTGATGTCGTTCTGGCCGTCGCTGTTCACGTCGATCAACCCGTTCGACGCGAAGACCTGCGAGTTGGCCACCGCGCGGCAGGCGCCGAGCGCGGGCCACATCTTCGGCCGCGACAGTCTCGGCTGCGACGTCTACGCCCGGACCATCTTCGGCGCGCGCAACTCGATCGTGATCGGCGTGAGCACCACCGTCATCACGGCGATCGTCGGCGGGCTGCTCGGGCTCATCGCGGGCACGCGCAGCGGAGTCGTCGACACGGTCTCGTCCCGCGTCACCGAGATCTTCTTCGCCATCCCCCCGATCCTCGGCGCGCTGCTCATCGCGGCCACGTTCCGGGATCTGAGCCTGGGCATCTGGCTGGTCGTGATGGCGCTGTCCGTCCTGGCCTGGCCCATGACGTTCCGCATCATGCGGGCGGCCGTGATCACCGCCAGGAATCAGGACTTCGTCGTCGCGGCGCGGGCGCTGGGCGCGAGCCAGAGCCGGATCATGTTCCGGCACCTGCTGCCGAACGCGCTGGCTCCGGTCATCGTCATCGCCACGATCAACCTCGGCGGCTTCATCGCGGCAGAGGCGGCGCTGTCCTTCCTGGGAGTCGGAGTCCAGTCTCCGGACATCTCGTGGGGCCTGATGATCGCCGACGCCCGTAACCGGTTCCTGGAGGCGCCGCTGCCGCTGGTCTTCCCGGCGGTGTTCCTGAGCATCACGGTGCTCGCGTTCATCATGCTCGGCGACGCCGTACGCGACGCGCTCGACCCGAAGCTCAGGTAGGAGGGGAGACCGATGAGAACGACGTCACCGGACGCGTTGTCCGCCGAGGGAGGGCTGGGCGACAGTCCGCTGCTGGCAGTGGAGGACCTGCACGTCGAGTTCGCCACCCGGGCGGGCATCGTACGCGCCGTCAACGGCGTGAGCTACTCGCTCAACCCGGGCGAGACGCTCGCCGTGCTCGGCGAGTCGGGTTCCGGCAAGTCCGTGACCGCGCAGGCGATCATGGGCATTCTGGACATGCCGCCCGCGCGCATCCCGAAGGGCGAGATCCGGTTCCGCGGCACCGACCTGCTGCAGCTCTCGGACGAGGCCCGGACGCAGGTGCGCGGCCAGCGCATCGCGATGGTCTTCCAGGACGCGCTGTCGGCGCTGAACCCGGTGTTCACCGTGGGCTGGCAGATCAGCGAGATGTTCCGGGTGCACAGGGGCATGTCCAAGCGCGACGCCATGAAGAAGGCCGTCGAGATGATGGACAAGGTGCGCATCCCGGCCGCCAAGCAGCGCGTCAACGACTACCCGCACCAGTTCTCCGGGGGCATGCGCCAGCGCATCATGATCGCCATGTCGATCGCGCTGGACCCCGAGGTGCTGATCGCCGACGAGCCGACCACCGCGCTCGACGTGACCGTCCAGGCCCAGATCATGGAGCTGCTCGCGGAGCTGCAGCGCGAGAGCAACATGGGCATGATCCTGATCACGCACGACCTCGGCGTCGTCGCCGACGTCGCCGACAAGATCGCGGTCATGTACGGCGGGCGCATCGTCGAGAACGCCCCCGTGCACGACATCTACCGGGCTCCGGCCCACCCGTACACCAAGGGCCTACTGGAGTCGATCCCCCGGGTCGACCTCAAGGGCCAGGAGCTGTACGCGATCAAGGGCCTGCCGCCCAACCTGCTCGACATGCCGACCGGATGCGCGTTCCACCCGCGGTGCCCGTACCGCCAGGACGACTGCGCGACGGACGTCCCCCCGCTCAACGAGATCAGCGGTACGCGCAGCAGCGCCTGCCACTACTGGAGGGAGGTCCTCGATGGAGACCAGAGGTGAGCGCATCCTCGAGGTTCGTGACCTGGTCAAGCACTTCCCCCTGACCCAGGGCATCATGTTCAAGAAGCAGATCGGCGCCATCAAGGCCGTCGACGGCGTCTCGTTCGACCTCCACAAGGGCGAGACCCTGGGAATCGTGGGCGAGTCGGGCTGCGGCAAGTCCACGCTGGCCAAGGTGCTGATGGCGCTGGAGCGGCCGACCAGCGGCTCGGTCATGGTCAACGGTCGCGACATCGGCCAGGCCAAGGGCGGCGAGCTCAAGCGGATGCGCCGCAACATCCAGATGGTGATGCAGGACCCGTACACCTCGCTCAACCCGAGGTCCACGGTCGGCGACATCATCGGCGAGCCGTACGAGATCCACACCGAGGTCGCGCCGAAGGGCGACCGCCGCAAGAAGGTGCAGGAGCTGCTGGAGGTCGTGGGCCTCAACCCCGACCACATCAACCGTTACCCGCACCAGTTCTCCGGCGGCCAGCGCCAGCGCATCGGCATCGCCCGCGGCCTGGCGCTCCAGCCGGAGGTCATCGTCTGTGACGAGCCGGTCTCCGCCCTGGACGTGTCGATCCAGGCGCAGGTGATCAACCTGCTGGAGCGGCTGCAGAACGAGTTCAACCTGGCCTACATCTTCATCGCCCACGACCTGTCGGTGGTGCGGCACATCTCCGACCGGGTCGGGGTGATGTACCTGGGCAAGTTCGTCGAGCTCGGCAAGGACGTCGAGATCTACGACCGTCCCGCGCACCCGTACACGCAGGCGCTGCTGTCGGCCGTGCCGGTCCCCGACCCCGAGGGCCGCGAGCAGCGCGAGCGGATCATCCTGCAGGGTGACCCGCCCTCGCCCGCCAACCCGCCGTCGGGCTGCCGCTTCCGCACCCGGTGCTGGAAGGCGCAGGAGATCTGCGCCGAGGAGGAGCCGCTGCTCCAGATCCGGCCGGGTACGGCGCACGCGAGTGCGTGCCACTTCGCCGAGACGCACGACGTGGTCCACGTCGGGTAGCGGTGATCAGGGAAGCCCTCCGCGGTCTCGCGGAGGGCTTTCTCGTGCCCGTGGGCGGGTGGGTTCAGCGGGTGGCGATGATGGCGGAGCCGTGGCCGAACAGGCCCTGGTTGACGGCCAGGCCCACGCTGGCGTGCTCCACCTGGCGGGGGCCCGCCTCGCAGCGCAGTTGCCGGGTCAGCTCGCACACCTGGGCGATGGCCTGGGCGGGGATGGCCTCGCCGAACGAGGCGAGGCCGCCGGACGGGTTGACCGGGACGCGCCCTCCGAGCGCGGTGTCGCCGTCCCGCAGCAGCTTGCCCGCCTCGCCGGGCGGGCAGAGGCCGATGTCCTCGACCCAGTCCAGTTCCAGGGCGGTGGACAGGTCGTAGACCTCGGCGAGCGAGAGGTCGTCGGGGCCGAGCCCGGCCTCCTCGTAGGCGGCGTGCGCGAGGGCCGACCTGAACGTCCGTTCCGGGGGCGGCACGGCGGCGGACGAGTCGGTGGCGAACTCCGGCAGTTCGAGGACCGTGTTCGGGAACGTCGGGCTGACGGTGGAGACGGCGGCGAGGTGTACCGGTTTGCCGGCGCCGAGCCTGCGGGCGTACCGCTGGGACGCCAGGACGACGGCGGCACCGCCGTCCGAGGTGGCGCAGATGTCCATGAGGCGCAGCGGGTCGGCGACCATGGGGGAGGCCAGCACCTGCTCGGCGGTGACGGGCTCGCGGTAGCGGGCGAGCGGGTTGAGCGATCCGGCCAGCGCGTTCTTGACCTTGACGGCGGCGAAGTCGTCGGGTGTGGAGCCGTACAGGGCCATCCGCCGCCGCGCATAAAGGCCGAAATATGCCGGATTTGTCGCCCCGAGCAGCCGGAACCGCAACCAGTCCGGATCGTCCGGGCGGTCTCCGCCGACCGGTTTGAAGAAGCCCTTGGGCGTCGAGTCGGCCCCCACCACCAGCGCGACGTCGCAGAGCCCCGCCAGGATCCGGGCTCGGGCGAGGTCGATCGCCTGCGCCCCGGAGGCGCACGCCGCATAGCAGGACGCGAGCCGCGCCCCGGACCAGCCGAGCGCGCGGGCGTAGGTGGCACCGGCGACGAAGCCGGGGTAGCCGTTCCTGATCGTGTCGGCGCCGGCCAGGAACTGCACGTCGGTCCAGGCGATCCCGGCGTCGCGCAGCGCCTCGCGGGCCGCCGCCACGCCGTACTCCACGAACGGCCTGCCCCACTTGCCCCAGGGGTGCATCCCCACGCCCAGCACGACGACGCTCGCTGCCCGAGCGGTCACGAGAGCGGCCCCCACATCCACACCAGCGGGCCGTCGGCCAGCGGCCCCGCGGTCAGCTCCAGTTCCATGCCGACGTCGAGGTCGTCGACCGTCAGCCCCGTCACCTGGCCCAGCACCACGATGCCCTCCTCCGCCAGTTCCACCGCGGCCAGCGTGACCGGCGCGTACGGCTCCGCGGCCACGTACGGGGCGGGCGGCGGGTAGCAGGCGTTGGTGTACGACCAGACCCGCCCGCGCCGCGAGAGCCTGACCTCCGCCATGGACTCGCCGCCGCAGTGCGGGTTGGGGCAGAACGGTCGCCGCGGCGGGAAGCAGACCGTGCCGCAGCCGGCGCACCTGGTGCCGATCAGGTACGCGCCGTCCTCGCCGATGCCGAACCAGTCGTCGATCGCCAGGGTCATAGCCCAGGAGTATCACACAAGCGCTTGCTAGGTAACACTTTCCCGCAGGTGCCGCACGACCACCCTGACCGACATCCCCGCCGCCAGCAGCAGCATCCCCACCACCACGGGCAGCCGGGACGGCGGCGGCGAGGCGGGCGGCCCGCCGCCGAAGTACCCGCCGGGCGCCGCGGACGGCGCGGGGGTCCCGGGCCGCCGGGCCGCC